>NZ_JBTYMC010000206.1:0-12264 GCF_054880855.1 Streptomyces sp. S6
CCGCCCCGGCCCCCGGAACGTCAGCAGCGCGGGCAACCGGACCCCGCGCGCCGAGCCCGACGCGGCCAGCGGGACGCTCACCGCGTCGTCGAGGACGTACTCGCCCTGCCCCTGCTCGGCGAGGTGCCAGGCGACCTGGTCGTGGTCGTACAGCGCGAGCCCCGTCGCGTCCACCACGACCAGCCCGCCCTCCTCCCGCAGCACCGGCCCGCTCCACACCACCGACACCGCGAACGACTCCGCCCCGGCCCGCACGGTGGCGGCGTCCCCCGTACTGAGGAAATGCTTGTTCCGCACGGCGAACAGCACCCGCTGCCCGACCCGCCGGAACTCCACGAGACGCGCCTTCCCCGCCCGCCCCCGGTCCAGCCACAGCTCGGCCGACCCGAGCCCCTGCGACAGGTGGACGGTCAGCAGGAACGGCTCGTCGAAACGGCGGATCCCCAGCAGGGGACGGCCTTCGGGGTCCGGGACGAGTTCGAGGAAGCCGGGCACGACAGAGCCTTTCGGAGGGAGGGACGCACAGGGACGGGGCTCACACCGTCGGCGGAGCCGCCGCGATGACCTCGTCCAACGCCGCGAGCGACGCCCGGAGTTCGTCGATCGACCCGGCGATCCGCTGCCGCTCCCGGCGCAACTGGGCCACGAGGCCGGAACACGTCGGCACCAGCACGTCCCCCGTGTCCCGCAGACACGGCAGAACCGCCGCGATCGTCGCCGTGTTCAGCCCGGCGGCGAGCAGGGAGCGGATCCGGCGGACGGCGTCGACATCGTCGTCCGCGTACTCCCGATAGCCGCTCGGCCGCCGCTTCGGACACAGCAGACCCTGCTCCTCGTAGTACCGCAGCAGCCGCTCGTGCACCCCGGTCCTGCGTGACAACTCACCGATCCGCACGGCCCGTTCGCCTTCCGCTTGACTCTCACACGGATGTCAGAGTCTAGCGTCCGTGATCAGCGACGGCCCGCGCGGCCGGCACCCGATCCCGAGGAGACACCAGCATGCGCGCAGTACGGATCCACCGCCACGGAGGCCCCGAGGTCCTCACCGTCGAGGAGATCCCCGAACCGGTCCCGGCCCCCGGCGAGGTCCTCGTCGAGGCGGCGGCCGGCAGCCTCAACCCGGTCGACTGGAAGACCTGCGCCCTCGACATCGGCCCCGCCCTGCCCGCCACCCTCGGCTGGGACCTCGCCGGCACGGTCGTCGCCGCCGACGGCACCGGCTTCCGGCCGGGCGACCAGGTCGTCGCGATGTCCGCGCAGATCGCCACCGGCCGAGGCACCTGGTCCGAACGCGTCGCCCTCCCCGCCCACCTGCTCACCCACGCCCCCACCACGATCCCCCTCACGGACGCGGCGGCCCTCCCGCTCGCCGGGGTCACCGCCGTCCAGGCCCTGGAGAAGACGGCCCTCACCGAAGGCGCCCGCCTCCTCGTCATCGGCGCGACCGGAGCCGTCGGCGGCATCGCCGTCCAACTCGCCCTGCACATCGGCGCCGCCGTGGACGCCCTGGTCTCCCGGCCCGCCCACCACACCGAGGCCCGCGCACTCGGCGCCACCCACGTCACCCACACCCTCGCCGACCTCACGCCCGGCACCTACGACGCCGTCCTCGACACCGCCGGACTCGACGCAGGGCACCTCCTCGCACCCGGCGGACGCTATGTCTCCATCTCCGACGAACCCCTCCCCGACGTCCCCGGCGCCGTCAAGAGCTACGTCCAGGAGAACCGGGAGCACCTCGCCGACCTCGTCGCCCTCGTCGACAAGGGTGCCCTGCGGCTGAGGGTCGCGGCCCGGTACCCGCTGGACGAGGTGCGGGCCGCGCACGAGCGGTTCGAGGGCGGGGGAGTGCTGGGGAAGGTGCTGCTGACGTTCTGAGTGACGGTGGGGCGCGGCCGGCGTGCGGGGCCTCGCGGACTCGATGCGGTCTTCCGGCTCACGCCGGGGGACAGGACGGCCCGGACGGGGGTCTGGCCGACCCGAACGTCAACTCCGCATCCCGCCCTCAGCCCCCCACCCCCTCCCGCCCCCGCACATACCTCTCCAACTCGGCGGCCCCCGCCAGCAACGCCCGCCCCCGCGCCGTCAACCGCCCCCGCCACTCCCGCAGCACACCCCCGAGCGGCTCCACCCCGCCTGCCGCCCGCACCTGCGACATCAACGGCGCGATCCGCTCCAGCAGATAACCCCCGCGCCTGAGCTGCCCCACCATCCGGGCATCGCGCACAGCGGCCTCGTCGTACACCCGGTACCCGGTCACCGCGTCACGCACGGGCCGCACCAGCCCGGCCCGCTCCCACTTCCGCAACGTCGCCGGCCGCACCCCCAGCCGCCGGGCGAGCGGCCCGATGAACACCCCGCCGGGCTCGGACACCGGCACGGGCGCCAGATCACGCAACGCCGCCTCCACGGCCTCAAGGGTGTGCCGGTCCTCCAGCAACTGCGCGTGACTCGCGTCGATCAGCCGGAACGCCTCGTCGTCCGCACCCTCGTTCACCGCCCGCATGATCGCGGCGGCGGTCCGATGCCCGTGCCCCGGCACGAGCGCCAGGAACGCGCGGAGCGCCCGCGCGTGCGACGGCGTGTAGACCCGGTACCCGTGCACGGTCCGCTCGGCGGCCGGGAGGATGCCGTCCTCCTCGTAATTGCGGACCGCCTGCGCCGACAACCCGTGCTCCCGCGCCAGATCCACCGGCCTCAGCCGTCCACCGCTTTGAAGGTTACGCCCCATCACCCCACCGATTTCACGCGAAAGTCTCCACCGAAGGTTCAAAGATACCGTTGAAGCCATGGTCACCGACATCAAGGACGCCGCCCGTCCCGTCGAGGCGAAAACCCTCCTGAACCTCCTCCCGACCCGCCCGCGAGTCCTCGCCCTCGGCGAACCCACCCACGGCGAAGACACCCTCCTCGACCTGCGCAACCAGGTCTTCCGCCAACTCGTCGAACAGGAGGGCTACCGCACCGTCGCGATCGAGAGCGACTGCCTCAAGGCCCTCCTCGTCGACGACCACATCACCACCGGAACCGGCACCCTCGACGACGTCATGGCCCACGGATTCAGCCACGACTGGGGCGCGTTCGACGGCAACCGCGACCTCGTACGGTGGATGCGCGCCCACAACGAGACCCGCCCCGCCGCCGAACACGTCCACTTCGCCGGCCTCGACACCCCCGTCGAGATCACCCACGCGGAAAGCCCCCGCGCCTCCCTCACCGCCCTCCACACGCACCTCGCACCCCCGGACATCGACGCCGGCACCCTCGACCGCCTCCTCGGCCCCGACGACCGCTGGACCGACCCGGCCGCGATGCCCGACCCCACCCGATCCATCGGCCGCACCCCCGAGGCGCGGCAACTGCGGCTGATCGCCGACGACTTGACGGCGCTCCTCGACCAGCACCCCCACTCCACCCGGGCGAGCCTGCACGCCCGCACCGCCACCGCCCTCCTGCGGTACCACCACTGGATGGCCGACCCCACCCCCACCCGCATGACCCGCCTGTGCGCCCAGCGCGACGCGGCCATGGCGCACAACCTCCTCGCCCTGGCCGCCCAGGGACCGACCCTCGTCCACGCCCACAACTCCCACCTCCAGCGCGAGCAGAGCAGCATGGCCCTGTGGCAGGGCCGCGCGGAGTGGTGGAGCGCGGGCGCCCTGGTCAACGCCCGCCTCGGCGACGACTACGCCTTCGTGGCGGGCGCCGTCGGCACGATCCGCCACCAGGGCGTCGACACCCCGCCCTCCGACACCCTCGAAGGACTCCTCCACGACATCCCCGGCCCCCACCACCTCATCGCCCCCACCGACCTCCCCACCACCGCACCCCGCGTCTCCCCGTGGTTCGGCTACGCCCCGCTCGACCCGGCCCACCTGAGGAGCGTCGACGGGATCGTGTTCGTGAAGGACGTCACGGAACACTGAACTCGGCTGAAACAGCTGAGAGTTAATCACCCGACGCCCGACCGGACGCCCGCCTACGGTGGGGGGTGCACCGCCGCCCGCCCGACCAGCAGGGAGCCGCACCCCATGGACGTCGAGATCCCCCCGTCCCTGATCGAGACCGCCGCCCAGTACGGCGCCGGCGTCCCCTACGCCCTCAAGGTCGTCGCCGCCCGCCTGGCCGACGACCCGGACCTGGGCCGGCCCTCGTCCCTCCCCGGCATCCTCAAGGTGCTGTTCGAGGGCGACCTGGTCGAGGACTGCCCCGCCCTCGCCATCGGCTACATCCGCGAACCGGACCGCGTCCGGATCCGCTACGTGAGCCCGACCGACACCCCCACCGAACCGGCCGACACCACCCCGGAACCCGACCCCACCCGCACCGACCCCGCCACCGACGCCCTCACCGCACGCCAGGTCGCCGACGCCTGGCACCGCATCACCGCCTGGCTGCGGGACAACGCCCCCGACTCGTACGCCGCGCTGCGCCCCGCCACCGCCCCGGCACCCGACCTCGGCGTCCCCGTCCCCGTCGAACTGCGGACCCTGTGGACGCTGGCCGGCGGCGACGACCACGGGTGCCTCCCGGGGGCCATGGGTGTCATGCCGCCGTCCGCCGTGGCCGCCGAGTACCGGCGGAGAACGGAGTACGAGTGGTGGAAACCGTCCTGGATCCCCTTCGCGGCCGGGCCCCGGGACAGCATGTACGGCACCTACCTCGACTCCGAGACAGGCTTCCTGGGCCGCTGGTCCCACTCCAACGACGACTGGGGCAACGGTGAACTCGACACCCTCGTCACCTACTTGGAGGAGACCGCCGACATGCTCGAAGCCCCGTCCCTCGCCACCCGGGACCGGCCCGGCCTGGTCGGCGGCAGGCTGGTGTGGCGCAGCGCCGTCCCCTACTACGAGGAGAGCGAATGGCGACCCGTCTAGGAACCGTCCTGGACGGGAACCGCCCTCACCAACTGGAGATCCTCACGTCACGGCAGCAGCCGCAGCATCACGTCCACCGGAAGAGAGGGGTTGGCGGCGGCGGCCCGCACCACGTCCTCGTCCTCATGCCCGAGCAACTCGACGATGACCTCCACCGGCAGAGCGGGATGCGCGGCGGCGGTCAGCCGGGCCCGCACATCCCCGAGACAGGCCGCCAGAGCCGCCGGACTCGCGTCCGCCCGCCCGGCGACGGCACGCAACACGGCCACCACCGGCGGCACGTGGAGCGCCAGTTCTTCCAGCAGTCCCCACGACGCGTCCGGGTTGACCGCCACCTGTCCCACGACCCGGACGCCGTGCCGCTCGACCATCCCTCTCAACTGGCCCTCGGACAGCCCCGGATGCGGGGCGACCGACTTCACCACCTTCGCATCGGGGTCCACGGCCAGCGCGTCCCGCACCCCGTCCGGCAGATCCCGCCGCTGAGCCGCCAGCGCCCGCACCGACGCGTCCTTCGACGCCGCCAGCTCCGCGACCTCGGCGGGACTCGCGGCGGCGACCCTCGGCAGCAGCTCCGCACCGACCTTGGAGACACCGGCGAGCGAGACGAGCACGTCGAACGGCACACTCGGATTGTGCGCCAGGGTCCGCCGTATCGCGTCGTAGTCGTCCTCGGCGAGCGTCCGCGCCACGGCCTCCCCGATCGCCGGATTCCCGGCGACCGCACTGCGCACAGCGTCATGCGGGTCGACGGCGAGCCGCGCGTACACCTCTTGCGGCAGATCCTCGCGCCCGGCCAGCTCCCACCGGACGGAGAACTCCGGATCGCCGGCGAACCCCACGACGGCTTCGACAGGCGTGCTCGGATTACCGGCGAGCGACGCCCGGATGCCGGCGAGCGCTGCCGGATGTGACCCGTCGCAGACCCTGTCGGAGGGAAGCGCACAGAGGCTCTCGGGACAGTCGTCCGCGTGGAACGGCGGCACAGCCCCTCGCTCACACCCCGCACACCACCGCACCGGGGCCGGCCCCTCACCCGTGGCGAGCATCTCCAACACCCCCGGAGGCGTCGCCGGGTTCGCCGCCACCGCCCCCCGCACCTTGGCATGCGGATGCCCCGCGAGCCCGGCCGCCGCCTCCGACGGCCCGAACCACGCGAGCTCCGCGACGACACACACGTCCACGTCCCCGGCCAGCGCCTCGACGACATCGGCCGGCAGCCCGGCACACCCCGCCAGCTTCTCCCGATGCCGGACGACGCCACTCGCCGCGATGACCCGCGCCCACTCCGCGACCCCCCGCCCCTTGTCGAGCAGCGCGAGAGCGGCCTCCGGACGGCTCACCGGGTCGACGTCGTCGGCCGTCAGCTTCCCGTCGTAGGCCAAGGACACGTCGACCCCGTCGTCCCGCTCCACCAACGCGAGCACCTGCTCGTGACTGAGATCCGGCCGGCCTGCGAGAAGCCACCCGATGTCGTCCCCAGCACCCCCGATCAACCGATCGACCAACCCACCCGGCAGCGCCGGATTCTCCGCGAGTCCCCACAGCACGGCATCCACGACAGCCATCGTCCCCACAACCCACCGAAAGATCCCGCGAATTTTCTACACCCCCCGCCCCACCTCCGCGAGAAACCTCCGCACCCCACCCGGCCCCCGCACCACAACCACCCGGGCACCCCCGGCCTCCCTCCCCACCACCGCCGTCAACTCCACCAGACTCCGCCGCCGATACCCCCACACCCACCGCCAGAAATCCCCCCGCTCCCGCCCCCGCAACCCCGCCCGCCAGGCACACCGCCAGAACGAGAAATCCAGCACCACGACCGTGTCGGCCCGCCGCAACCGCACCTCGGGAACGTCGTAGGGCCCCAGATCACCGTCCATGATCCACCCGTCCGCACCGACGAGCTCCTCCTGCACGGCCGCCCACCGCCGCGCCGGCATCCCTTCCGGTCCGGCACCCCAGAAAAGCCGGTCCAGTTCGATCACCGGCAACCCGGTCAGCACTCCGAGCCGCCGCGCGAGAACCGACTTGCCGGCCCCACCCCGCCCGAGAACGACGATCCGCCGCACACGACCACCCCCTCCCTCAGATGACCCCACGTCAGAACACCACACCACCGAAGAGATCACGATCACATTCTCGCCGAGGGCAAGGTCACAGCCGTGCCCTCTGCTGCTCCCTCACGTCGGTGTCCTAGCATCCGAGCATGACGGTCCTGCCTGACGACGGGCTCGAACTGGCCGGTGAGTTCCCTGACGTGCCCCATGAGCAGTGGCAACGCCTGGTGGCGGGTGTCCTGCGCAAGGCGGGCAAGGACGTGGAGGGCGACGCCGCCGAGGAAGCCCTGTCCACCTTGCTGGAGGACGGGCTGCGCACCCGTCCCCTCTACACCTCCCGGGACACCGCCCCTGCTCCCGGTCTGCCCGGTTTCGCTCCCTTCACGAGGGGTTCCCGCCCCGAGGGCAGCACGATCGGCGGCTGGGACGTCCGGCAGCGGCATGCTGTTCCCGACAAGGACGCTGTTCTCACGGACCTGGAGAACGGTGCCACCTCCCTGTGGCTGGCCGGTATCCCCGTGGAGTCCCTGGCCGGGACCCTGGAGGGTGTCTACCTGGATCTTGCTCCGGTGGTCCTGGATGCCGGTGCGGAGACTGCTGCGGCCGCGCGGGAGTTTCTGCGCCTGTGCGAGGAGAGGGGTGTCGCCAAGACGGCCGTACGGGGCAACCTCGGCGCCGACCCCCTGGCCCACGAGGCACGCACCGGTGAGCGGGCCGATGTCCCGGCCGTGGATCTGGCCCGTCTGTGTGCCGACGGGTATCCGGGTCTGCGCGCGCTGACGGTGGACGTTCTTCCGTACCACGAGGCGGGCGGTTCGGCGGCCCAGGAGCTGGCCTGTTCGCTGGCGACGGCCGTCGCCTATCTCCGTGATCTGACGGACGCCGGTCTGGACGTCGCGCAGGCGGCGGGTCAGTTGGAGTTCCGGTACGCGGCGACTGCGGATCAGTTCCTGACGATCGCGAAACTCCGCGCCGCGCGCCGTCTCTGGTCGCGCGTCACGGAGGTGTGTGGTGTGTCGGGTGGGGTGGGGCAGGTGCAGCATGTGGTGACGTCGCGGGTGATGATGACGCGCCGGGATCCGTGGGTGAACATGCTGCGGACGACGGTCGCGGCCCTGGCCGCCGGCACGGGCGGCGCGGATGCGGTCACGGTCCTGCCCTTCGACGACGCTCTCGGTCTGCCGGACGCGTTCGCACGCCGGATCGCCCGTAACACGTCGACGATCCTGATCGAGGAGTCGCATCTGGCCCGGGTGATCGACCCGGCGGGCGGCTCCTGGTACGTCGAACGTCTCACCGACGAACTCGCCCACGCCGCCTGGGAGTTCTTCCAGGGCATCGAGCGTGACGGCGGCATGCGCGCGGTCCTGCGTTCGGGCCGTCTCGCCTCCGATCTCGCCGCGACATGGTCCGCGCGTTCCGTGCAGCTCGCCAAGCGCCGCGAACCGGTCACCGGTGTCAGCGAGTTCCCGGATCTGGCGGAGAAACCCGTCACCCGCCCTCCGGCCCCCGAACCACCGTCGGGGGGTCTGCCGCGAGTGCGGCGTGACGAGGCGTTCGAGGCGCTGCGTGCCCGCTCGGACGCCCACCTCGCCGCGACCGGCGCCCGCCCCCGCGTCTATCTGGCCGCCCTGGGCCCTGCCGCCGTGCACACCGCCCGCCTGACGTTCGCCGCGAGCCTCTTCCAGGCGGGTGGTATCGAGCCGGTCTCGGAGGGCACGTTCGAGGAGAGCGGCACGACCGAGGTGTGCCTGTGCTCCAGCGACGCCGTGTACGAGGAACAGGCGGCAGGCGCCGCCGAATCCCTGCGGGCTGCGGGCGCGGCCCATGTGTCCCTGGCCGGCCGGGGCGGCTATCCGGGTGTCGACTCGTACGTGTTCGCGGGCTGTGACGCCGTCGCCGTCCTGTCTGCCGCCCTTGAGCGTTTGGGAGTGTCGTGATGGGAATCCCCGATTTCTCCGGGATCGGTCTGGGTGTGCCGTCGCCGGGCGGTGCCCCTGCGGAGTGGGACGCCGCGCTGAAGGGGGTGCCGGGCGGTGACGGTCTGCTGTGGGAGACCCCCGAGGGCATCCCGGTCAAGCCGCTGTACACGGGTCAGGACCTGGAGGGCCTGGACTTCCTGGCCACCTACCCGGGCGCGGCCCCGTTCCTGCGCGGCCCGTACCCGACGATGTACGTCAACCAGCCGTGGACGATCCGCCAGTACGCGGGTTTCTCGACGGCCGAGGAGTCCAACGCGTTCTACCGCCGCAACCTCGCGGCGGGCCAGAAGGGCCTGTCCGTCGCCTTCGACCTGCCCACCCACCGCGGTTACGACAGCGACCACCCGCGCGTGACCGGGGACGTCGGCATGGCGGGTGTGGCCATCGACTCGATCTACGACATGCGGCAGCTTTTCGACGGCATCCCGCTCGACAAGATGACCGTGTCCATGACGATGAACGGCGCCGTCCTGCCGGTGCTCGCGCTCTACATCGTCGCGGCGGAGGAGCAGGGTGTCCCGCCGGAGAAACTCGCGGGGACCATCCAGAACGACATCCTCAAAGAGTTCATGGTCCGCAACACCTACATCTATCCGCCGAAGCCGTCGATGCGGATCATCTCCGACATCTTCGCCTACACGTCGCAGCGGATGCCGCGCTACAACTCGATCTCCATCTCCGGCTACCACATCCAGGAGGCCGGTGCGACGGCCGATCTGGAACTGGCCTACACCCTCGCCGACGGCGTCGAGTACATCCGTGCGGGCCGGGAGGCCGGTCTGGACGTCGACGCGTTCGCACCCCGCCTGTCGTTCTTCTGGGCGATCGGCATGAACTTCTTCATGGAGGTGGCGAAGCTCCGCGCCGCCCGCCTCCTGTGGGCGAAGCTGGTCAAGCAGTTCGACCCGCAGAACGCCAAGTCGTTGTCGTTGCGCACCCATTCGCAGACGTCCGGTTGGTCCCTGACCGCGCAGGACGTCTTCAACAACGTCACCCGCACCTGCGTCGAGGCGATGGCCGCCACCCAGGGCCACACCCAGTCGTTGCACACCAACGCGCTGGACGAGGCTCTCGCCCTCCCGACGGACTTTTCGGCCCGCATTGCCCGCAACACCCAGCTTCTGATCCAGCAGGAGTCGGGTACGGCTCGCGTGATCGACCCCTGGGGTGGCAGCGCTTACGTCGAGCGCCTCACTTACGACCTGGCCCGCCGTGCCTGGCGGCACGTCCGGGAGGTCGAGGAGGCCGGCGGCATGGCGCAGGCGATCGACGCGGGCATCCCGAAACTCCGTGTGGAGGAGGCGGCTGCCCGTACCCAGGCCCGTATCGACTCCGGCCGCCAGCCCGTCATCGGCGTCAACAAGTACCGGGTGGGGTCGGACGAGGACATCGAGGTCCTGCGCGTCGACAACTCCTCCGTACGGACGCAGCAGATCGGGAAACTGCGCCGGCTGCGTGCGGAGCGCGACGAGCAGGTGTGCCAAGGCGCCCTGGACGATCTGACCCGGGCCGCGGCCGGGGAGGGCAACCTGCTGGAGCTCGCCGTCCGCGCGGCCCGCGCGAAGGCCACGGTGGGGGAGATGTCGGATGCGTTGGAGCGGGTGTTCGGGCGGCATGCGGGGCGGATCCGTATGATTTCGGGTGTGTATCGCAGTGAGGCGGGGGAGTCGGCGGGTGTGGGGCGTACCCGGGCTCTGGTGGAGGCGTTCGCCGAGGCGGAGGGGCGCCGCCCGCGGATCCTGGTCGCGAAGATGGGGCAGGACGGCCACGACCGGGGCCAGAAGGTGATTGCGACGGCGTTCGCGGATCTCGGTTTCGACGTGGATGTCGGCCCCCTGTTCCAGACGCCGGGGGAGGTGGCCCGCCAGGCCGTCGAGGCGGACGTCCACATCGTGGGCGTGTCCTCGCTGGCGGCCGGTCACCTCACCCTGGTGCCCGCGTTGCGTGAGGAGCTCGCCCGCGAGGGCCGTGAGGACATCATGGTCGTCGTGGGCGGGGTGATCCCTCCGCGGGACGTGCCGGTCCTCCTGGGGATGGGGGCGGTGGCGGTGTTTCCGCCGGGGACGGTGGTTCCGGATGCGGCGTACGGTCTGGTGGAGCGGCTGGCGGCGGGGCTGGGGCTGGGGCTGTGACGGATGTCGGTGCTTATGTGGAGGGGGTTTTGGAGGGGAGGCGGGCGGTGGTGGCGCGTGCGGTGACTTTGGTGGAGTCGGTGAGTGCGCGTCATCGTGGTGCGGCGCAGGAGTTGGTGACGGCGTTGCTGCCGTACAGCGGGCGTGCCCGCCGGATCGGGGTGAGCGGGGTGCCGGGGGTGGGGAAGTCGACGTTCGTCGACGCGTTCGGCACGATGCTGACCGGCCTCGGCCACCGCGTCGCCGTCCTGGCCGTCGACCCCTCCTCCGCCCGCACGGGCGGCTCCATCCTCGGCGACAAGACGCGGATGGAGCGCCTGTCGGTGGACCCGTCGGCGTTCGTGCGCCCGTCCCCGGCGTCGGGGACCCTCGGCGGTGTGGCGCGGGCGACGCGGGAGTCGATCGTGGTGATGGAGGCGGCGGGGTACGACGTGGTGCTGGTGGAGACGGTGGGGGTGGGGCAGTCGGAGACGGCGGTGGCGGACATGACGGACTCCTTCCTGCTGCTGACCCTGGCCCGTACGGGTGATCAGCTCCAGGGGATCAAGAAGGGGGTGCTGGAGCTGGCGGACGTGATCGCGGTGAACAAGGCGGACGGCCCGCACGAGCGTGACGCCCGTGCGGCGGCCCGTGAGCTGGCGGGTGCGCTGCGTCTGATGCGGGGCCGGGACGCCGGGTGGAGTGCGCCGGTGGTGAGCTGCAGTGCGCGTGAGGGGACGGGGCTGGAGGCGGTGTGGGAGCGTCTGGAGCAGCACCGTGCGCTGCTGGAGACGGCGGGGCGTCTGGCGGCCCGCCGTGTGGAGCAGCAGATCGCCTGGACGTGGTCGATGGTCCACGACGAGCTCGTGGCCCGGCTGCGTACGGATCCCGCTGTGCGGGCGCTGGTGCCGGGTCTTGAGGCGGAGATCCGTGCGGGTGCGGTGACGCCGGCGGTGGCGGCGCGGCGGATTCTGGGCGCGTTCGGCGGCGGGGTGTCCGGCTGAGCCGGGTGCCGGGTGGTGCGGGCTGCTTGAGGTGAAGGGAGGGAGTGCCCCGGCTGCGCCGGTGGGTCGCTCCCGCGGTTGGACGTGGTCGATGGTTCACGACGAGTTCGTGATGACGGCGGCCGTGGCAAAGTCCAGGTGTGCGGCCGGTCGAGTCCAGGCTGATGGCCACGGGAATTCCCGGTGTGTGGCCGTGTGACCTGTGGTGTTCCTGATCGCTTCCT
>NZ_JBTYMC010000207.1:0-12259 GCF_054880855.1 Streptomyces sp. S6
GTCGGCGACCGTCAGCGCGACCTGCGTGTCCGCCTGCTGCTCGACGACGGCGACCCGGCGCGCGACGGCGCGGCGCCCGACGTCCGGCAGGGGACGGCCGTCCAGCGTGACGACACCGGAGTCCGGCGCGAGGACACCCGCGAGGAGCCGCAGGAGCGTCGACTTGCCGGAGCCGTTGGGGCCGAGGAGGCCGGTGACCTCGCCGGGGCGCGGCGTGAGGGTGACGCCGTCGAGGACGAGCGTGCCGCCCGCCGTGCGCCGGACCCGGTCCGCGTTCAGGCCGTTCACCGCGCCCCCTTCGCCCGGTACAGCACCGCCACGAACGCCGGCACCCCGATCAGGGACGTCACGACCCCCACCGGGACCTCCTGCGGGGCGAGGACCGTGCGGGCCAGGGTGTCCACCCACAGCAGAAACACCGCGCCCGCCAGCGCCGTCGCCGGCAGGAGCCGGGTGTGGCCGGGGCCGGTGAGGGCGCGGGTCGCGTGCGGGAGGACCAGGCCGACGAAGCCGATCGCACCCGCCGAGCTGACCAGCGCCGCCGTCAGCAGCGCCGTCGTGCACAGCAGGACCAGCCGGGTGCGGGCGACCGGGACGCCGAGCGACGCCGCCGCGTCCTGGCCGAACGCGAACGCGTCCAGGGTGCGGGCGTGGCCGACGCAGACCAGCAGCGCCGCCGCGAGGACGACCGCGCCGACCGTGACGTCCGCCCAGTCCGCGCCGCTCAGCGAGCCCAGCAGCCAGAACAGGACACCCCGCGTGGTCTCCGCGTCCGCCGCCGTCATCACGACGAACGACGTCAGCGCCGAGAACAACTGCATCGCCGCGACCCCCGCGAGGACCACCCGGTCCGTCGTCCCGCCCAGCGTGTGGCTGAGCAGCAGCACCAGGCCGAACGACAGCACCGCCCCGATGAACGCCCCGCCCGACACCGGCACGAGGCCCCCGCCGACGCCGAGGACGACGATGACGACCGCGCCCGTCGACGCGCCCGAGGAGACGCCGAGGACGAACGGGTCGGCGAGGGGGTTGCGCAGCAGGGACTGCATGACCGCGCCGCACACCGCGAGCCCGGCGCCGCACACCGCCGCGAGGAGCGTGCGCGGGAGCCGGAGGTTCCACACGATGCCGTCCCTGAGGGGGCTCAACTCCGTGCGGCCCCAGCCGAGATGGGACGCGACCGACGCCCACACGTCACCGACGGCGATGTCCGCCGGGCCGATCGTGATCGCCAGCGCGACCGAGCACGCCAGCAGGGCGAGGCCCCCCGCGCCCAGCAGGAGCCCCCGCGTCATCCCGCGAGGCCGTCCGCGCGCAGCGCCGCCGCGACCTTCTCGATCCCCTCGACCGTGCGGATCGTCGGGTTCATGGCCTGGCCCGACAGCAGCACGTACCGCTTCTTCCTCACGGCCGTCATGTTCTTCGTGACCGGGTTCGACTCCAGGAACCCGATCTTCTTCGCGGCGGTCTCCGCCGTCTGCTGCCTACGGGTCAGGTCGCCGATCACCAGGACGTCCGGGTCGCGGTCGGCGACCGTCTCCCAACTCACCTGCGGCCATTCGTCCTTCGTGTCGTCGAAGACGTTCTTCGCGCCCAGCGTGCGGGTGATGACGCCGGGGGCGCCGCAGCACCCCGCGAGGTAGGGGGACTGGGAGTTGGCGAACCAGTAGAGCAGCGTGGCGCTTTGGGCCTTCAGTCCCGAAGTCGCCGTCGACACCCGCTTCTTGAGGTCGGCCACCAGTTTCTCGCCGCGCTCCTCGACGCCGAAGATCCTTGCCAGGTCCAGGACTTCGCCGTAGATCGCGTCGATCGCGAGCGGCCGGGTGCGGGCGCCGTCGCCGTCCCCGCCGTTGTCCTTGCCGACGCAGTCCGAGGGGGAGAGGTACGTCGGGACGCCGAGCTTCTCGAACTGCTCGCGCGGGGCGACGCCGCCCTTGCCGAGGGTCGAGGCGAACGAGGCGGCCACGAAGTCCGGTTCGGCGTCGAGGACCGTCTCCAGGGAAGGGGCGTTGTCCGCGAGACGCTCGACCTTCGCGTTCTCCTTCGCCAGAGCCGGGGAGACGGGGTCCGTCCAGGTCGCCGTGCCGGCCATGCGGTCCGCGAGGCCCAGGGAGAGCATGATCTCCGTCGTCCCCTGGTTGAGGGAGACCGCGCGTTTCGGCGGGGCGTCCACGGTGACCTTCTGCCCGCAGTTCGTGAGCGTCACCGCGTCGGCGGCGCTCTTCTTCTGGGAGGACCCGCCACAGCCCGTCAGCAGGACGGCGGAGACGAGGAACAGGGCAGCGGGGCGTGCGAGCCGCACAGAGCATCCTTCGGCGTCGAGGGCTCGTACGCGAAGCCCGGTCGTACGGTCCACCCCCGACCGTCTTCCCGGCCGGAGGCCGCCAGCAGGTCTTCGGACTCGGGGTCACCCGAGCGGTGCGCCTTCCCGGACGAACTCGCTTTGTCCAGTGGCCTGTTGCCCCGCCCGTCACCCTCACCGCTGCGCGTCAGCTCCGGATTCCCACCGGATTCCCTGCCCCGTGCGCCGACTTGAGCACACAGGGGTTCGACTGGCTCCCGGAAGTTATCACACGGCCCGATCCCGCCACTCCGCCGCGAGCAGCGCGTACACGTACTCGCTGCCCCACTCGCCGTCCCCGTCCACGTCGTTCTCCACGAGGTGCGCCTCCCTGCGCATCCCGAGCCGCTCGCACACCCGCACCGACCCGGTGTTGCGGGTGTCGAGGCGGGCGAAGAGGCGGTGGACGCCGAGTGCGGTGAAGGCGAGGCCGGCCGCCGCCCGTGCCGCCTCCGTCGCGTACCCCTGCCCGCCGTGCGCCGGATGGAAGACCCACCCGATCTCCGCCTGCCGCGCCCCGGCGCTCGCCAGCTTCAGCACGACCTCGCCGACGACTCCCGGCCCGTCCTGCGGGCAGACCGCGAGCACCAGATCGTCCCCGTCCTGCGCCCAACCGGAGCCCTGCGCCCGTCTGGTGAGCGCCTGGGCGCACTGGCCCCGGCTCAGCGGCGGCCGGTAGAGGTAGCGGGCCACCTCGGGCAGCCCTTGGTAGGCGTACAGGTCGTGGAGGTCGTCCGGGGTGAAGAGGCGCAGGCGCAGGCGGTCGGTGGCGAGGGGGAGCGTGATCACCGGCTCACGGTAGCGCCGGGGGCGGGCCGTACGCCCCCGGGTTCTCCGGGTGCCGCCGGTCATGGCCGCCGGAGGGTTCGGCGCCACCGGACCTCGCCGTCCTGCCACTCGCCGGTCGCGGTGAGCCCGGCGCGGGCCGCGACGGCCGCAGACGCCCCGTGATCGGGGTGGACATGCGCGACGACGGTGTCCACCCCCTTCTCCGCCAGCCACCCCACCAGCCCCCGGGCCGCCTCCCCCGCGATGCCCTGCCCCTGCCAGGGCGTGCCCACCACCCAGGCGACCTCGGCCTCCCGCACCGCGCCGTCGGTACGGACCGTCGCCTGCACGGTGCCGGTGAGGCAGCCGCCCGCCCGCAGCCGGATCACCCAGTTCAGCCACTCCACCCCGGGGTCGGGGGAGCCCGCTGTGATGCGCCGGTACCGGGCGCGCAGGGCTGCCGGAGTGTCCGGGGCGCCACCGACGAAGGTGTGCAGCGCCGGGTCCGACAGGACGTCCGCCATCTCCTCGGCGTGCTCGACCCGCAGCGGCACCAACTCCAGTCGCCCGGTGCCGATCACCTCCGCCACGAGCGCGTTCACCTCTCGGCGGCGGCACGGATCGCCGCGAGCCGCACGGACCACTCGCACCCGGCAACGCACCACCCCCACCCTCCCCCTACCCCTCCCGAGGCCACGGCCGCCCCCCGATCGCCTCGATCCCGTTGTTGAACCGCCGCAGATACCCCGCGAACGCGGCGATGTCCTCGTCGGACCAGTCGCCCATCACCCGGTCCAGCACCTCGACGATCCCGGTCCGCTCCTGATCCAGCAGCCGGGCCCCCTCCTCGGTGAGGCGGAATTTGCGGGCCATGCCGCCGGCCGGGTCGGGGATGCGTTCCAGGAGGCCCGCACGGGTCGCCGCGGCGGTCTGCCGGTTGAGTGTCGACGCGTCGAGGCCGAACGCCTCGCTCAACTCCCCGATGGACATGGGCCCTTGCATGAGGATGCGGCTCAGCATGATGTACGCGCTGCGGTCCATGACCCCGTCGGTCCGCCGCCCACCCCGCTTGCTCATGAACGAGTGCCGGCTGAGCAGCATCTGCTCGTATTCGACCTGGTGAGTCGGCGTCTCCATGAACCAATCCTGGCACAGGCGCGACGACGTGAAGCATGCTTGATACATAGGGAATGCATGATGCACATCCCTTGTGAGGAGCGGCCCGTCCGACGCCGCCCAAGCCCCTGAGAGAAAGCCGGGTCCGCCATGGACGCCTCTCGACCCACGGCCCGCGCAGGCGCAGTGGTCGCCACGCTCGCCTTCGCCGGAACCACCGCGGCGATCATGCAGACGCTGGTCACACCACTGATCGCCGAGCTGCCGAAGATCCTGCACACGACGTCGTCGAACGCGGCGTGGGTCATCACGGTCACCCTGCTGGTCTCCGCGGTGTGCGTCCCCGTGGTCGGCCGCCTCGGTGGTGTGCGCGCTGGCCTCGGACGTCGTCACGATGATCGTCGGCCGGGGCCTGCAAGGCATGGGCATGGGAGTGGTCCCCCTCGGTATCGCGCTGCTGCGGGACGTCGTCCCGACGGAGAAGCTGAGCTGCTCGATAGCCCTGGTCAGCGCGTCGATGGGGATCGGCGGCACCCTCGCCCTCGTCTCGGTCGGCATCGCGGCGGCCATCCCGACGGCGAAGCCCGTGGACGACTCGGAGAAGTCGGATCAGGAGCCGGAACAGGCGCGCGTCTGAACCCTGGTGCACGGCGGGGCGCACCCATCCCGGAACCCGGGCGACCACGACAGGCCGAGCACGCCCCGCCCCTCGTCCACCAGCCGCACGTGAGGTCCACCTCCGGCAGGAACGCGGCCCTCAGACCTCCCCGCCGAGGACCACGAGCCGACTGGTCGCCCGCGTCATCGCCACATAGTGATCCACCGCCCCGAACCGAGCCGGCTCCACCAGGACGACGAAGTCGAACTCCAGCCCCTTCACCAGCTCGGGAGACAGCGACCGCACCCGAGCGCTCCCCGCGTACGAGGGAGCGCCGATGACACACGCGGTCCCCTCCTCGGACGACGCGAGCCACTCCCCGACGACCGCCTCCAGGTCGGACACCGGCCCGTACAGCACCGGCAGCCCCGACTTCCGTACGGACGTCGGCACGTTCGCGTCCGGCAGCGCCGCCCGGATGACCGGCTCGGCCTCGGTCATGATCTCCTCGGGTGTGCGGTAGTTGACGCTGAGGGACGCCATCGTGACCCGGTCGAGCCCGACCCGCTTGAGGCGTTCCTCCCACGACTCGGTGAACCCCTGCCGGGCCTGCGCCCGGTCCCCGACGATCGTGAAACTCCGGGACGGACACCGCAGGAGCAGCATCTGCCACTCCGCGTCGGTGAGTTCCTGCGCCTCGTCGACGACGATGTGCGCGAACGGCCCGGCGAGCAGGTCGGGTTCGACGACCGGCGCCTGCGGGGTGGCCAGGGAGTTCTGGAGGTCCTGGCCGGTGAGCATCGACATCAGCATGCCCTCCCAGTCGTCGTCGCCCCGCTGAAGGTTCTCGGTCACCTGCGCCCGGTACTCCCGCTCGGCGGCGGCCTCCGCCTCCTGACGGCGCCTGCGCCGGGACGCCTTCGGGTCGCCGAGCCGCTGCCGGGCGGCGTCGAGGTACGGCAGGTCGGACACCGTCCAGGCGTGCGCGTCCGCGCGCTGGAGGCGGCGCACCTCGTCGCCGGTGAGCCAGGGCGCGGCCAGCCGCAGATAGGCGGGGACCGTCCACAGGTCACCGACCAGGTCGGCCGCCTCGACCAGCGGCCACGCCTGCGAGAGCGCCGACGTCAGCGGCTCGATCTGGCGCAGCATCCGCTGGAACAACTGGAGCGGGACGTCCCCGTCGTACTTGTCCCACAGGATCTCGACGAGCTTCGCCCACACCTCCTCGCGGCCCTCGTTGTGCGGGGTGCCGGGTTCGGGCGCGTCGAACGCCTCCGCCCAGTCGGCGGCCGTCAGCGGCACCAGTGCGCGGTCGACGGCGATGACCATGCCCTCGGCGGGCGGGTCCTCGTAGAAGCGGACGGCCCGCTCGACCGCCTTGACCAGCGCGGCGGACGACTTGAGGCGGGCCACCTCGGGGTCGTTCTCCGCACCCGCCCGCGCGCCCTCGGCGACCAGGTCGCGCAGGATGCACGTCTGCACACCCTCCTCACCGAGGCTCGGCAGGACGTCGGACACGTAGTCGAGGTAGGGCCGGTGCGGGCCGACGAACAGGACGCCGCCGCGCCGGTGGCCGAGCCGGGGGTCGGCGTACAGGAGGTGCGCGGTGCGGTGCAGGGCGACGACGGTCTTGCCGGTGCCGGGACCGCCGTCCACGACGAGCGCGCCGCGTGAACCCGCGCGGATGATCGCGTCCTGGTCGGACTGGATCGTCGCGAGGACGTCCCGCATCCGCTCGGACCGGTTGGATCCGAGCGAGGCGACGAACGCGGACTGGTCGTCGAGCGCGACGCCCCGCTGAAGGCCGTCGGCGGTGAACACCTCGTCCCAGTAGTCGCCGACACGCCCGCCCGTCCAGCGGTAGCGGCGCCGGGAGACCAGGCCCATCGGGTTCGCGTGGGTCGCGGCGAAGAACGGCTCGGCGGCGGGGGAGCGCCAGTCGACCAGCAGCCGCCGCCCCTCGTCGCCGGTCAGCCCGAGCCGCCCGACGTAGACGATCCCGTCGGGGGTGACCATCCGGCCGAGGCACAGGTCGAGGCCGAAGCGGCGCAGGGTGCGCAGCCGGCTGCCGAGCCGGTGCACCTCGATGTCCCGGTCCATCGCCGCCTGCCCGCTCCCGCCGGGCGCCTTCAGCTCGGCGTCCAGCAGCCGCGAAGTCTCCGCGATCGACTCCTCCAGGCTCTTCGCGACGGCCGCGAAATGCCGCTCGTCCTCGGCGATCAGCGCCGGATCGGCCTTCGCGGACAGCCGCTCCGGCAGGTCGAAGGCGCTGGTGGTGCGGGGGTCCATGAAAAACTCCGTACGTTCCGTGGCTCAGCCCGCCACATCGATCAACAGCTTCGCGGCGACGTCCGCCCCGTCCGCCCGCACAGTCTGCGCGACCTCCGCCGCGCGGACGGCCGTCCCCGGCTCCAGCGCCGTCCCCAGCGCCGCCGACAGCGACGCGTACGTCGGCACCGGCCCGTCGTGTGCCACCCCGATCCCGAGCGCCGTGACCCGCGTCCCCCAGTAGGGCTGGTCCACGATCTGCGGGACGACGGCCTGCGGCACCCCGGCGAGCGCGGCCGTCGTCGTCGTGCCGGCGCCCCCGTGGTGGACGACGGCGGCGACCCGGCGGAACAGGGCCTGGTGGTTCACCTCGCCGACGACGTGGCAGTCGGCCTGGTCGTCGACCGGCGCCAGTTCCGCCCAGCCGCGCGCCAGCAGCACCCGGCGACCCTGCGAGCGGACCGCCTCGACGGACGCGCGGGCCACGTCGGCGGAGGCTCCCCGCAGCGCCATGCTGCCGAAACCGACGTACACGGGTGGCTCCCCGGCGTCGAGGAACTCCGTCACGTCGTCCGGCAGCGGGCGGGTGTCGGGGAGGATCCAGGCGCCGGTGCGGACGACGTTCCGGTCCGTGGGGGCGAGGACCTCGTCGGCGGCGAGCCAGGGGCGGTCGCCGAAGACGTGGTCGCGGACGTTGGTCAGCGGAGGCAGGCCGCGCGCGGTGCGGTGGGTGTTGAGGGCCTCGCCGTACAGGGCGTCGACCTTCTCGCCGTCCAGGCCCCACAGGACCATGTTGTCCTTCTCGTCCGGCGGGAACGGCTTGCCCGGACGGGGCAGCGGCGGATAGTCGGGGGAGGGGATCGAGGTCGGCTGGAACAGGGCGAACACGTAGGGAATGCCCCGCAGTTCGGCCACCGAGCGGACCCCGGCGGGGAGCAGGCCGGTCGCCAGGACGGCGTCGCAGCCCTCGGCCGCCTCGCCGACCGTCTCGAAGTGCTCGGCGACCAGGACCTTCGCCGTGGCGAACGGGTCGGGCTTCGCGCTCGACACCAGCTTGCGGACCGACATCCCGAACGGCACGACCTCCGCGCCGGTCGACTCCAGGACCTTCGCGAACTCCTCGTCCGGGGGTACGCACACCCGGACGGCCACGCCGTGCGCGCCCAGCCGTGCGGCGAGCCCGGCGAGCGGTTCGACGTCTCCGCGCGACCCGAACGACATCAACAGCACACGCATTCCCACAACCCCCATTTACGCAGGTGGAACAGGTCAGGTCGGTGATTGTGCGGCATCCGGGGGGCCTTGCCGCAAGGCCCCCCGTGCGCTATAAGTTAAGAGTGGCAAGGAGAGCGCTCGCTCCCTTGCCTTCTTTGTTGTCCCGGCTCGCCTTGACTTCGAGAGCGCTCGAAGTCCTAGCGTCGTGCGTGTCAGCGAACGTCCGGTGAGCGGAGACGGATCATGCACGTCGGTGTGCACATCAATCGTTTCGACCATCCCGAGGGACCGGCGGCGCTCGGCGCCGAACTCGCCGCCACCGGCGCCGCGGCGGAGGCGGCCGGGGTCGGCCGGCTGTCGGTGATGGACCACTACTTCCAGATGGAGTTCAACGGCGGCGCCGAGGACCCGATGCTGGAGGCGTACACGACGCTCGGCTTCCTCGCCGCGCACACCTCCACCGTCAGGCTCGGTGTCCTGGTGACCGGCGTGACCTACCGCCACCCCGGGCTCCTCGCGAAGATCGTCACCACGCTCGACGTCCTGTCCGGCGGCCGTGCCTGGCTCGGGATCGGCGCGGCCTGGTACGACCGTGAGCACGCGGGCCTCGGCGTGCCGTACCCGGCGGTCGCCGAGCGGTTCGAGCGGCTGGAGGAGACGCTGCGGATCTGCCGGCAGATGTGGGACCCGCAGGACGACGGGCCCTTCGAGGGCGCCCACTACCGGCTCGCCGAGACGCTGTGCGTGCCGGCGCCGCTCAGCTCCCCGCACCCCGAGATCGTCATCGGCGGCGGGGGCGAGAAGAAGACGCTGCGGCTCGTCGCCCGGCACGGTGACGCCTGCAACCTCTTCGCGTCCACCCCGCAGGAGGTGCGGCACAAGCTCGACGTGCTGCGCGGGCACTGCGAGGCGGAGGACCGGGACTACGACTCGGTCACCAAGACGCTGACGTATATGGGCGGGGCCGCCGCCGAGAGCGATCTCGACGGGTTCCTCGGGGACATGGCGGGATACGCGAAGCTCGGGATCGAGACGGTGATCCTGGGGCCGGTCATGGGGAACCCGGCGCGTTGGATCGAGGAGTTCGTGGGGCGGGCGGTGCCGCGACTGGCCGAGCTGGACTGAGCGCGAGCGCGGAGAAGGGGCCGGAGAGGTCTCCGGCCCCTTTCCGGGGTTTCAGGCCCTGGGTCAGGCGGCGACGGCCTGGCCCTTGATGCTGGCGATGACCTCGGCGAGCTGGCCGGCGACCTCGGCGTCGTCCGCCGGGTGGGTCTCCGCGAAGCGGGTCAGGGAGCCGGCGATGGAGAGCTTGGCGTCCTCAAGGACCTTGGCGCCGGCGATGCCGACGGCCTTGCGGGCCTCGTCCTGCGCCCAGACACCGCCGAACTGGCCGAAGGCGGTGCCGACCACGGCGACCGGCTTGCCGTTGAGGGCACCGGCGCCGTAGGGGCGGGACAGCCAGTCGATGGCGTTCTTCAGGACGGCCGGCATCGTGCCGTTGTACTCGGGGGAGAAGAGCAGCAGCGCGTCGGCGCCGTTCGCGGCGTCACGCAGGGCGACGGCACCGGCGGGGACGCTGCCCTCGACGTCGATGTCCTCGTTGTAGAACGGGACGTCGGCCAGACCCTCGAACAGCACGACCTCGGCGCCCTCGGGAGCGACCTTGGCGGCGGCCTCGGCGAGCTGGCGGTTGGTCGAACCGGCGCGGAGGCTGCCGACGAGAGCCAGGATACGGACAGACATGGGGACTCCCATAAGTGCGGAACGGTGCTGTGGGGATACGGACCGAGGTCCGTTTAAACTTGTATCACCCTAACCGGACCACGGTCCAGTTTCATTCCCGGTGCTTTACGCTGAGTTCATGTCCGCCCTTCTGCCGCCCTTCGTGAACCCCCCGGAAGACCCCGCCGAACCCGAACTGCTCCAGCTCGGAAAGGCCGACGACGAGCCGTGCCTGCGGGCGGACGCCGCGCGCAACCGGGCCCGTCTGCTGGACGCGGCGGCCAAGCTGGTCGCCGAGCACGGCGCCGCCGGCGTCACGATGGAGGCCGTCGCCACCGAGGCGAACGTCGGCAAGGGCACCGTCTTCCGCCGCTTCGGCGACCGCACCGGCCTGCTCACCGCGCTGCTCGACCACTCCGCGCGCACCTTCCAGGCCGCGTTCCTCTCCGGCCCGCCCCCGCTCGGCCCCGGCGCCCCGCCCGTCGAACGGCTGCACGCGTTCGGGCACGCGCTGCTGTGCACCACCACCGACCACCTCGACCTCCAGCTCGCCGCCGAGGCCTCCGCCGACCGCCGTTTCGCCAACGGCGCCTGGCGCTTCATGCACAGCCACGTCGCGATGCTGCTGCGCCAGTGCGTCCCCGACGGCGACCACGAACTCCTGGCGCACGCCCTCATGGGCTACCTGAACCCGGCGCTCGTCCACCACATGGTCCGCCAGTGCGGGGAGCCCGTGGCGCGGCTCGAAGCGGGCTGGAGCGACCTGGTCGACCGGGTGACGAGACCTGTCGCCTGAACGTGGCGCTCCGTGTGTGACGAACCTCTCGTCACATCACGACACCCTGGTCACAGGGCGTACGGACCGGCCGGGGGGACGTCGGCCTGTTCTCCCCTTGCCCCGGTACGCAGACCCCGGCGTTGCATCTGCCAAGATGCCCTAGTCATGGTGCAGATACCCAGAACGCCCGTACCGCCCGCGCCGCGGTCCGTGCCCACCAGCGCCGATGTCGCCCGCCTCGCCGGAGTCTCCCGGGCGACCGTCTCCTACGTCCTGAACAACACCAGCGCGGTCAGAATCAGCGAGCCCACGCGCCGCCGCGTCCACGACGCCGCCCGCGAACTCGGGTACGTCCCGCACGCGGCGGCCCGCAGTCTGCGCGCCGGTCACAGCCGGCTGGTGCTGATGCCCTCCCCGGAGGTCGCCGCCGGCCCGCTGTACAGCCGGTTCGTCCACGACCTCCAGCAGGCGCTCAGTCAGATCGGCTACACCGTCGTCCAGTACGGCGCCAGCGGACTGCGCGGACAGGAAGCCGTGCGTGCCTGGGCCGAACTGCGGCCGGTCGCCGTCCTCCTGCCGGGCGACGGGATCAGCGCCGAGGGCGTCGCCGTCCTCAAGCGCGCCGGGACCAGGGCGGTGGTCGCCCTCGCGGCCGAGCACCTCCCCGGCAGCCACACGCTGATCCTCGACCACACCGACGTCGGCAGACTCGCCGCCCGGCACCTGTACGACGGCGGCAGACGCCGGATCGGGGTCGTCGTCCCCGTCGAGCGCGGGATGGACATGTTCTCCGCGCCCCGGCTCGCCGGTGTCCGCGCGGAGCTGGCCGGGACCGGTGCCACGGTCACCGAGCTGCCGCTCGCCCACACCGAGGAGTCGGCCGCCGAACTCGCCGCCCGCTGGCCCGAGTTGGGGCTCGACGGGCTCTTCGGCTACAACGACGAGTACGCGCTCCCGCTGATGCGTGCCCTTGAGGACGAAGGTGTCCGGATCCCCGAGGACGTCGCCGTGGTCGGCGCCGACGACCTGTTGATCGCCCGGCTCTCCCGTCCCCGGCTCACGTCGGTGGCGATCCGGCTGCCCTCGGGGCCCTTCCTCGCCGACCTCGTCGACCGCGCGGTGCACTCGCCGGGGACGGAGGCCCAGTACTGGGACGCCGTCCAGGTCGCCCTGGTGGTGCGGGAGTCCAGCTGAATTCGAAAAGGTGTGACGCACGTCATCCGTAACTCTGTTCGACATGACTAGGCTGTTGCGTATTCAACTAGCCGTGTGAACGGAGAGTCGCAATGACGCTGCTCGACCCCTCGACCTGGACGGCCTTCGCGGGCCCCGGACACCCCGTCGTCGAAGCCGCCACCGGAGAACGGCTCGCCACGGTCACCCTCGCGGGCCCCGCGGACGTCGCCACCGCCACCGAGGCCGCCCACGCCGCCCAGCGGGAGTGGGCGGGCAC
>NZ_JBTYMC010000208.1:0-12210 GCF_054880855.1 Streptomyces sp. S6
GGTCGCCCTGCGCGACGGCCGGGTCGTGGCCCGAGCCGCCTGGTGGGGCGGCCCGGACGACACCGAACCGCTGACCGTCGAGTGGTTCGACTTCGCCGACGGCGAGGAGGAGGCCGGCGCGGAGCTGCTGCGCACGGCTCCCTGGAAGGTCGGCCTGGAGCTGAACCTCCCGCCCGGCTGGCGCGACGACGCCGAGCTGAAGGCCGCCGCCGAGGCCCGCTTCGAGGCGGCCCGGCGGGCCGGCCAGGAGATCCTCGTCGAGCGGTACATCTACCGCTGGACCCCGGACCACGGGCTCCCCGACCGCCCCGGCCGCCTGGAGTTCGGCCCCGAACCCGACGACGCCGTCTTCTTCGACGCCCTGCGCCGCATCCACTCCGTCACCCTCGACGCACACGCCCTCAAGGCCATCGAGGAGGGCGGCCTCGACCAGGCCGCCCGGGAGGAGATCGACTTCTTCCGCTGGTGCCCCTCCCCGCGCGAGTGGTGGCAGGTCGCCCGTACGCCCGAAGGGGCGCTGGCCGGCATCCACATCCCCGCGCACAATCCGAGCGGCCCCTGCATCGGGTTCATCGGCGTCGTCCCGGAGCAGCGCGGGCACGGGTACGCCTACGACCTGCTCGCCGAGTGCACCCACTTCCTCGCGGAGCGGGGCGCGCAGTTCATCGCCGGGGCCACCGACCAGGGGAACTTCCCCATGGCGGCGCACTTCGCGCGGGCCGGGCACCCCGTGGTGCGGGAGCGGGTGAACTTCGAGTACCGGGGCGATGTCAGTGCGGGGTGACAAGCTGGACTGAGACCGGCTGAAGCGTGCTGAGGGACAGGAGAGGCCATGGGGTTCGACGGCGGGATCTGGCGGGTGCGGTGCGGCGAGGAGGAGGCCGGGGAGATCGCGATCGACGACGACGACTTCCCGTGGCTCTCCGGCCGCTTCACCCCCGGCCCGGCGTACGCGGCCGTCGAACCCCTCTTCACCCGCGAACTGGCGCTGCTGAACGAGGACCGGACCGAGGAGTGGGAGGCGCTCTACGGGGAGATCACGGCCCGCGTCTCCCTCTCCTCCCCGGACGGGCCCGTGCCCGAGTTCCTCCTGCACATCGAGGGGGAGCGGGCCTGGTTCCGGTGGAGCGACGAACCCTTCGACAGGGAGTGACGCAGGTCACACGTGCGACTGTCACACCCGGGCGCTCCAGGTTGTCCAAGCGGTGTACCCAAACGGTCACCGCACAGGAGGACACCATGGAAGCCCGCCTCGACCTCTTCGGCAACCAGCTCTTCGGCAAGGTCCTGCGCCACGTCAACTCCGCCGGCAAGGTCGTCACCGACTCCACACTCCCGCACGCCACCCAGGAACTGGTCAAGATCCGCGCCAGCCAGATCAACGGCTGCGGCTTCTGCACCGACATGCACACCAAAGACGCCACCGCCGCCGGCGAAACCCCCACCCGCCTCAACCTCATCGCCGCCTGGCGCGAAGCCACGGTCTTCACCGACGCGGAGCGGGCCGCCCTAGCCTTGGCTGAAGAGGGCACCCGCATCTCGGACGCCCACGGAGGCGTCTCCGACGAGGTGTGGCAGGACGCGGCGAAGCATTACGACGAGGAGCAGTTGGCGGCGTTGGTGGCGCTGATCGCGATCATCAACGCGTACAACCGCGCGAACGTGATCATCCGCCAGCCGGCGGGGGACTACCAGCCGGGGATGTTCGGCTGAGGGGAGTGGGCGGTGGGGTAGGGGGTTGACCGGGGAAGAACGGCGGAGCCGGGAGCTCATGAAGGGGGCGCTTCTGTGGTTCGGCGAGTGCCGCGCCGTTGTGGCTGGTCGCGCAGTTCCCCGCGCCCCTGAAGGCGGCTGCGCCGCCATGATTCGGTCCTCGCGCAGCGCCTGCCGCGCCGGCTCCCGGCTCGCTCAACCCCCCGCCCCCAACAACCCCTCCGCCACCTCCAACACCTCAGTCACCCGCAACGCGAACCCCGCATCACAAGCATGAGGCCGCCCCGAGGCAACCGCCTCCAGCAACGCGTCCACCGCGGCCCCCAACGCCTCCACCGCCCCACTCACCCCCTCCGGCAGCACAGCCACCCCCGCCTCCCCCCTCAACTCCACCGCGTTACCGGAAGCCGCCTCAGGAGCCGTCAGGCTCAACGTCACCGTGCTGGACGCCCCACCCGCGTGCTCCAGCACCAGAAACACCGTGTCCCCGGGCCCGTGCACAGCCGCCCCCACCCGCGTCACATCCCCCAGCACCGGCAGCAGCACGGACAGCGCATGAGGCCCCACATCCCAGAGCGCCCCCTTCTCCCGCCGCCACCGCGACTGCGCGAACTCACTCCCGGCGGACGAGAACACCGCCCCGAGCCACTCCGCCCGAGCCGTGAACCACCCGTCCGCACCGGCCTGTTCACCGATCCACGCGGAGATCGCCGGATCGAACCGGGCCGTGAAGAACACCACGGACGCGGCCCCGTTCTCCCGTGCCGCCTCCACCAGCCCCCGCCCCTCCCGAGAGGACAGCGCGAGCGGCTTGTCGAGCAGCAGATGCCGCCCCGCCCGCGCAGCCCGCGTCGCCGACTCCGCCTGGATGTCCGGCGGAAGAGCCACGGCAACGGCGTCCACGTCGGCGATGAGCGCGTCGACGTCGTCGTAGGCCCGCACCCCGTGCTCGGCGGCCAGTGTCTTCGCCGCGTCGGGACGCCGCCCCCACACCCCGGCGAACTCCAGGGCGGGATGCCCCGCGAGGGCGGGAGCGTGGGCGAGGCGGGCCCAGGGCCCCGTGCCGAGCAGTCCGATACGCATTGACGTCCGCCTCTTCCGGGAACGAGCCAGGTCCGCACGAGCCTGACACATGCCCCTGGACTGTGCGCAAGACCCGGGAAGAACGGTCTCATCGGGCGGACGGTCCGCACGGACCGCCGGATCCCTGATGTACTTCTGCCGACCGGGTAGAAACCGCTTACCATCCGGAGGCCACCGCCCATGGCGTCGTCGTACGAGCGCCCGCTCGACCACCGCTACCGGGACGAGCACCCCGTCCGCACCCTCGCCTACCTCTTGCGCGCCGACCGCCGCAAAGTCCTCGCGGCCGTCGCCGTGTTCATCGTGAAGCACAGCCCCGTCTGGCTGCTTCCGCTGGTCACCGCGTCCATCATCGACACCGTCGTCCAGCACGGCCCGATCGGCCGCCTCTGGACGAGCACCGGCGTCATCCTGTTCATCCTGCTCGTCAACTACCCCCTGCACCTCCTGTACGTCCGGCTCCTGTACGGCAGCGTGCGCCGGATGGGCACCACCCTGCGCTCGGCGCTGTGCACCCGCATGCAGCAACTCTCCATCGGCTACCACTCCCGCGTCAGCGCGGGCGTGCTCCAGGCGAAGGTCGTCCGGGACGTCGAGTCGGTCGAGCAGATGGTGCAGCAGTCCTCGGACCAGGGACTCGGCGCGATCACCGTCCTCGTCGGCGGCCTGGTCGTCATCGGCGTGCGCACCCCCGAGTTCCTGCCGGTGTTCCTCGTGGTGGTGCCCGCCGCCGCGCTCGTCGTCGCCCGCCTCAGGGAGCGGCTGCGCAGTCACAACGAGGACTTCCGGCACGAGGTGGAGACCCTCTCCTCCCGCGTCACCGAGATGACCCGCCTCATCCCGGTGACCCGCGCGCACGGCCTGGAACGCAAGGCGCTGCGCCGCATGGACGGCACCCTCAGCCGTCTCCTCGACTCGGGCCTGAGGCTCGACCTGGTCAACGGCCGCTTCGGGTCGATCGCCTGGGTCGTCCTGAACACCGTCGGCGTGCTCGTCCTGGCCGGCGCCGCGCTCGTCTCGTACTACGGCACCTGGGGCGTCACCGCCGGCGACGTCGTCATGCTGAGCGCCTTCCTGACCACCCTCACCGGCTGCGTCACCACCCTCACCGGCCTAGGGCCTGTCCGGCGGACCAGTCTGCGGTCGCGGGGTCTGGCACGCACATCTGCGGCGTTGTCGTCGGTTGCCGACGCTCCGCGTCGCCGCCCTCCTCCGCCTTGCAGCTGCACGCACCAGACCCCGCTCACCGGCGTCGAGGCGGGGCCGTCACTCTTGTGCAGCCTGGTCCGCCGGACAGGCCCTAGCCCCGATCATCACCAAGGGCCTCGAATCGGTCCGCTCGATCGGCGAGGTCCTCCAGGCCCCCGAGACCGAGGACAACGACGGCAAGACCGAAGTGGCCGCCGTACGCGGTGCGGTGACGTTCCGTCAGGTGAGCCACGCGTACGACACCGGCCGGGCCGCCGTCCGCGACTTCACCCTCGACGTCTCCCCCGGCGAGACCGTCGCCCTCGTCGGCGCGTCCGGCGCGGGCAAGTCCACCGTCCTCAACCTGGTCATCGGCTTCATCCGCCCGACCGCGGGCCAACTCCTGCTGGACGGCACCGACATGAGCACCCTCGACCTGCGGACCTACCGCCGGTTCGTCTCGGTCGTCCCCCAGGAGTCCATCCTCTTCGACGGGACGATCCGCGAGAACGTCGCGTACGGCATGGAGGACGAGGCCGACGAGGACGCCGTCCGCGCGGCCCTGCGGGACGCCAACGCCCTTGAGTTCGTGGACAGGTTGCCTCAGGGCCTGGACACCCTGGTCGGTGAGCGTGGTGCCCGGCTCTCCGGCGGGCAGCGCCAACGCCTCGCCATTGCAAGGGCGTTGATCCGCGACCCCAAGGTACTCGTCCTCGACGAGGCGACCTCCGCGCTGGACACCCGCTCCGAGGCGCTCGTCCAACAGGCCCTCGCGCGGCTGCTCCAGGGGCGGACCACGTTCGTCGTCGCACACCGGCTCTCCACGGTGCGTGGCGCTGACCGGATCGTTGTCATGGACGAGGGCCGGATCCGCGAGATCGGCACGCACGAGGAGTTGTTGCGTCAAGGTGGGGCGTACATGGCCCTGCATGCGGGGCAGGTGGCCTGAGGAGGGGGGACGCGTATGGCGGTCGAGGGGTGGCACGACTACGTCGCACGTGAACTGCGGCCCGTGCTCGCGGTGTTGGCGGCGCGACCGGGGGAGCGGAGGGGAGAGGGCGTCGTCGGTGCCGACCCGGTGCCGGGGGCGCTGGAGTGGACGCTGCCGTGGGGGATGGACGACGGCAACGGGCTCGTCCGCGTCACCCTGGTCACCGAGATCGTGCCGGAGACCTACGAGCGCCGGATCCGGGTCGTCGTCGCCGCCGGTGCCCGGGGGTTCCTCCAGGGCGGCGGCAGGCTCGCGTTGCCCCGGTACGGCGACTGGGGTGCCGAGGACGCGCGGTCGCGGGCCGAGGCCGACGGTTCGCGCCAGGTCCCGCCGCCGGACCGGGAGTTGACGCGGGGGATGGCCGAGCACCTGTGCCTGGCCCTCGGCGGGCTGCCGGACACGCTGAGTGACGAACCCGGCGGCGAGGTGGGCTTCTCGGTGGAACCGGCCGAGAAGAGCTGAGCGGTTCGGGGCCGGTCCGGGGGAGTCGCCGGGCCGGCCCCGGAGCGGTCGGGACGACCGGCCTGGAATCGGCCGTCGCCGAACGGTTCCCTCCGTTTGGGGAATCGTTTCCCCGCGAACCTCGAACCGCTCAGGAAACCACCGAATCACTCCCGTCGCACGGCTCCCGCGCCCCCGCCGCCGGCTCCGCCAGCCACTCGGCGATGGTCCGGGCGATCGGCTGCCCCGTCTCCACCTCGACGAACCCGAACTGCCCCGACTGGTTGCACTCCAGGAACCACCAGGTGCCGTCCGCGTCCTCCGCGAAGTCGAAGGCCCCGTACGCCAGTTCGGCCGCCCGGAGATACCCGAGCACCCCCTCGGCCACCCGGGGCGGCACCTCGGCCGGCGTCCACGGCATCGCCGGGGACGCGAACCGGACGTCGACCTCGGCGGGGTCGGCGTCCGGTGCGACTGCCTTGCGCGCGGCCAGCATCCGCTCCCCGACGGCCGTCAGCCGGACGTCCGCCCGCTTGGCGACCCGGCGTTGCAGCAGGGTCGGACCGTACGCCACCGCCGAGAAGTCCGCGTCCGGCGCGACCCTGCTCGTCGGCACCGCGCGCGGCGGCTCCTGCGGATGTGCCCCGGACACCGGTTTCACCACCAGATCCGGGAACCGCTCCGCGAACTCCCGCGCGGCCTGCGGAAACGTGGTGATCAGAGTGGCCGGCACCGGCAGTCCGGCCTCCTGCGCGGCCCTGAGCTGCCACGGCTTGTGCCGGGCCCGCGCGGCGGCGTCCGGATGGTTCATCCAGCGCGCGCCCGTCGAGCGCAGCATCCCGTACAGCGCCTGCGAGGACTCCTCGGTCAGCCACTCGGAGGGCTCGGCGACCCGCGTCGCCGGCACCCCGGGACGGCGTACCCACACCGACCGCAGCCCCTCCATGCTCAACAGCCGTCCAGCGGACGAGAGATGGCCGCGGAAGCCGCCGTGCGCGTACTCGCCGGAGAGCGAGACCCCGCCGGTCAGGTCGGCGGGGTCCAGCCGGACCACCGGAACCCCCGACGCGTTGAGGTGGACGACGACCATGTCCGCCGTCACGTCCTCCTCACAGGTCAGGATGAGGACGGTCATCTCAGTCGTCGAAGTGCGTCTTGGAACCCGCCGTCGACGTCGTGGTCCCCAACTCCCTCAGCAGGGCGAGGTCCGCCGCGGCGATCCTGCCGTCCGAGAGCACGTTCAACTGCATTCCTGGGTCGTAGGCGTACGGAGCGGTGGTCGCCGGCTCCGCCGCAGGGCGTGCGTAGTTGAGCGCGAACGGTTGCATCGTCTCTCCTCTTCGGTGCTGCGCCGACCGAGCCGTCGTCTGCCGCGTCGTCGCTTCGCCCGGTGGTTCTCTTGGGCTTCCATTGACTTATACGAATCGAACGGGTGATTGGTTTCCTCACGCTGCGTGATCGCGGCGGGATCGGCGCTCAGCCCGTGAGACCGCGGGGTGGGACGAAAAGGTTGATCCGGTCAAGCCGGGATCTTCGCCGAAGTCGTGGTCAGACGGCGTCTTCGGACGACGCCCGCAGGGAGCGGAGCGCGAGCAGCAGCACCCCGATGTCGTCCAGGTACACGGGGTCGGGCAGCAGGTCGGTCGGCAGGACGAAGTAGAGGACCGCACCCCAGAAGATCCAGCGCGGCCCGGTCGGCAGCCCGGCCCGCCGCAACTCCCGCCGGGTACGCACCAGCCGGACCGCCACGGCGACGGCGGCGGCGAGCAGAGCGGTCGCGAGGAAGGCGCCGACGACGAGCACCGTCGTGGTCGTGTCCACGTCCCCTCCCGGAGGTCCTGAGGGCCCGCCGGTCGCGGCCCCTGTCAATGGGAGTACCCCGGGAGGGCGTTCGTATCGCCTCGCGCGCCGCAAGGCGACGGGCACACAGGTTCGGAAAGGCTTGGCTCACTCCACCGGCTCACCCGAGTGGCGCGAAGCCGTACGGGTGTCCCTAATGAGCAGGGTAGCCGCGTGCCGCACCTCGGGGGCGCAGAGGCGGCCGCACCCATTTCATGGAGAACAGCATGACCACCCGCTCTCCGTCCGTCCGTCCGAATCCGACCGCCATACCCGGGGGCGAGGCGCCGCGAACCGCCGCCGCACCCCCCGACGGCCCTCCGCACGGCACCGCCGTCGACGGCCTCGTCCGCGCCGCCGTGGCCGACCGGCCGCTGGAGGAACTGGCCGAACTCATCACCCTCCTGGAGGAGTCGCCGGCCTCGGCCCGCGCCGCCTCCGACGCCCTGCGCGCCGCCGGGGTGGACCGCTCCGTCGAGGACGTCACCCGCCTCGTCACCCTCCTCACCCGCCCGCCCCGCCCCGCCGAGGGCGCCGACGAGATCATCCGCGCCGCGGCCGAACGCCGCCCCGTCGAGGACGTCACCCACCTGATGGCGCTCCTGCACCGCACCCCCCTCGAACCGCACTGCGAGCAGGAGGCCCTGCGTACGGCCGCCACCCGCCGCCCGATCGAGGAACTCGCCCAGCTCATCGGCAGGTTGAGCGAGGAGGAACGCGCGGCCCGCACGGCCCCCGACCGCACGGTCGTCGAGGCACCGCCCCCGCCACCGGCCGAGTCCGTGCGCCCGCTGCTGTTCCATCCTCCGGGCCGGGCCTCCGCGGCCGAGCCGCTGCTCCAGTGGTTCGCGGGCGGCCCCCTGGAGCTGTCATGACCGTGCACATCCCCCGTACCGGCGTCACAGGAGTCACCGCATGACCACCACCGCACAGCCCCCGGCCGCCACCGCGACCGTGTCCGAGGAGCGCTGCCTCGATCTGTACCGGGCGCATCTGAGCAAGGGCCGGGCCACCGTCGCCGAGCTCTTCGGCAGCCACATGGAGGTCGAGTCCGCCGGCGCGTGGCTCACCACGAGCGACGGCGAGCGCTTCCTCAACGCGGGCGGCTACGGCGTGTTCCTCATGGGCGCGCGCCATCCCCTCGTCATCGAGGCCGTCGAACGCCAGTTGCACCGGCATCCGACGGCCACCCGCATCCTGCTGGAGCCCACCGTCGCCCAGGCCGCCGAGGCGCTGGTGTCGGTGATGCCGACGGGCCTGGACCGGGTGCACTTCGCGGTGTCCGGCACCGAGGCGGTCGAGGCGGGGCTCAAGCTGGCCCGCGCGAGCGGCCGGCGGCGTACGGTCGCGATGCTCGGCGGCTACCACGGCAAGACCATGGGCGCGCTGGCGGCGACCGCGAAGAAGGTCTACCAGGATCCGTTCCGCCCGATGCTGCCCGACTTCACGCACATCCCGTACGGCGACGCCGACGCCCTGCGCGAGCAGTTGGCGGCGCATCCGGGCGAGGTGTGCGTGATCCTGGAGCCGGTCCAGGGCGAGGGCGGGGTGATCATCCCGCCGAAGGGCTTCCTGAAGCAGGTCGAGGCGCTCGTGCGGGAGTACGACGGGTTCCTGGTCCTCGACGAGGTGCAGTCCGGTTTCGGGCGGCTCGGCGAGTGGTGGGGTGCCGACATCGAGGGCATCCTGCCGGACGTGCTGCTGGCCGGGAAGGCGCTCGGCGGAGGGGTGGCGCCCGTCTCGGCGGTCGTCGCGACCCGCAAGGCGTTCCGCCCGTTCGACAAGGACCCCTACATCCACACCGGGACGTTCTCCGGGCAGCCGCTGCTGATGGCGGCGGTGCAGGGCGCGATCCGGGCGGTGCAGGAGGAACGCCTGGTCACGCGCTCGATGGAGCTGGGTGCGCGGCTGCTGCCGCAGATCACCGAGATCGCCCGGCGCAACCTGCCGGGTCTGCTCGTCGAGGTGCGCGGCAAGGGCCTGCTGATCGGCGTGGAGCTGGTCGAGGCGGGGCTGGCCGGCGAGCTGCTGATCGAACTCTTCAACCACGGGGTGGTGGCCAACCACTCGATGAACGGCAGTTCCGTGGTGCGTTTCACCCCGCCCGCGATCCTCACCGACGCGGACGTGGCCCATCTTCTCGACTCTTTCGACAAGGCGACCCGTGACCTGGTCAGCGGCTCCGCCACGATGCCGGAAAGGCGGTAGCGACCGTGCGACAGGTGACTCTTGAGGCGCTGGTGCCCGCGCAGTCGGCGCAGGACGTCTTCCACGCCGTGCGGCGCTGGGAACGCTTCCCGGAGCTGGCGCCGCACGTGGAGGCGACGACCGTGCACGCCACCCATCCCGAGCCGGACTGCTCCTCCAGTTGGGAGCTGCACTTCCGCAGCGGTCTGCTGCGCTGGACCGAGCGCGACGAGTTCCTCGTGGACAAGCTGGAGATCCGCTTCGAGCAGACCGACGGCGACTTCGACTCCTTCGACGGCACCTGGACGCTGGTCCAGGAGGGCGCGGACGTCCGGCTGCGGTTCGCCGCCGAGTTCGACTTCGGCATCCCGAGCCTCGAAGGGATCCTCGACCCGATCGCCGAGCGGGTGATCAGGGAGACCGTCGCCTGGTCGGTCACCGGGATGTTCCCCGGGACCGAGGTCGTCGGGGAGACCGCCGAGGTGCCCGCCACCGCATGACGTGACCCGTTCCACGGACTTTCAGACAGGAGGCGAAGCGGCATGGACCAGGCGAACCCGTTCGAGACCCCCCGCACCTATTCTCTGCACCGCGCCGAGTACCTGGTCGGTTTCGCGGTGTCGACCGGACTGATCATCGCCCATCTCGGGGACATCCGGTGGGTGCCCTTCATCGGGCTCTTCCTCTACATCGACCTCATCGGCTACATCCCGGGCGCGATCGCGTTCAAGCGGGCCGCCGGGAAGCCCATCTCGAAGGCGTACTACGTCCTCTACAACGTGATGCACAGTCTGATCACCCAGGCCGCGGTGATCGGTCTGTGGATCTGGCTGATCGGGCCGGAGTGGGCGCTGCTGGCGATCCCCTTCCACCTGTTCGGCGACCGCGGTCTGTTCGGCAACTTCATGAAATCGTTCGCGCTGCCTTTCGAGCCGGTGCGGCAGGACGGCTATCTGCGCCTCCTGGACGATCTGGGCCTCGCCCACCCGAAGCCGGCCGGACACGCCACGCACGAGGGTGAGCCCGCTCCGGTGGGCCACCTCCCCGCACGGGCCGGGCGATGAGGGCCGACGCCGCGCCGGCGGTACGGCACGAGGGGCGGGTGTACGGCACGACCGTCTCCTCCCTGACGACCGTGTCGCGGACCCCGCTGCCGCTCGCCGCGAGTCTGCGGAAGGGCTGTGACCTGGCCCATCTTGCGGTCGCCGAGGGGCGGTTCGCGGACGAGGGACTCGCGGCGGGCGGCTCCCCGTTCGACGGGTCCGCCTGGCGGTCCGCCCCCTACTCGGGCGCCCCGCTGCTGGACGGCGCGCTCGCGCACCACGGCTGCCGGGCGAGCGGCACGTTCTCCGTGGGCGACCACGAGGTGCTGCCCGGCCTGGTGGTACGGGCCGACGGCGGCCCCGGCGGGATGCCGCTGCTCGCCCACAACGGCGAACTGTGCGCGGGCGGCCCGGACGCGGCCCACGTGCCGGACTCTGCCGCCACCCGCCCAAACGCGACCCGCCCGAACGTGACTCATCCGAAAGAGAAGGAAGGGGCAGCACTGTGAGCATCGACGACACCGAACCGACCGTCGCCCCGGAGGCCGGCTGGGGCACCGCGCCCGGCCTCCTGGACGGCGCCATGCAGCTCACCCTCGGCCCGGACGACTGCGATCTGGCCTACTGGATCACCTCGGTCGCCCAGGGCACCCTGAAGGACCGGGGTGTGACGGGGCATCACGCGGACGCCGGGGTCCCGGACTTCCTGAAGCAGCCCGGGGACCCGCTGCGCGAGGCGCTGATCCTGGAGTTCGGCTACCGGGGCGTGTCCGAGGAGATCGCCACCCGCCTCCTCGCCCCCTACGTCGAACTCGCCCCCGGCATACCGGAGATGGAGTTCTACGCGACGCAGATGCTGGACGAGGCGCGGCACGCCCGCGTGTTCCGCAACCATCTGGTGGAGCTGGGCATGCCGGCGAAGACGCTCCTCAAGGACGTCGAGGAGATGGCCGCCGAGTACCGGCGCCAAGTGCTGGCGCCCGTCGAGGAGTTCACCCTCGACATCGTGCGCGACAAGAAGGACTTCGCGGGCGGCGTCGCGGTGTTCTGCATCGTCATCGAGGGTGTCCTCGCGCCCGCCGCGGAGCTGAGCGAACGCAAGTGGGGTCCGCTGTCCCCGGCGACCAGCGAGATCTCCCGGGGCACGTCGATCGACGAGATCCGCCATCTGACCGTGGCGAGCACCATCCTCAAGGACCACCTCGCGGCGCACCCCGAGTCCCGGGACCGGATCGTGGAGATCATCCAGGCCGGTGTGAAGATGTGGGACGAGGTCCCCGACCGGGAGTTCGTGATCCACCGCGAGAACCTCTTCCAGGAGGGCATGGCCGAGCGCGCGGACCTGATCGGCGACTACGAGATCTGGCCCGGCACCCGCATGCTCGACACCACCGCCGAGCAGCGCTACGACATGGCGGACCGGTGGACCGAGCAGATGGCCGAGGTCCGCATGGCGTACATGGGCCTGCCGCCGGAGCTGCTGGGCGGTGCGGGGGGCTCCGCGTGAGGGGTGCCCCGGCCGGGCGGGCGGCGGTGATCGCGGGCCTCGGCTGCCATCTGCCGCCCGACGTGGTGACCAACGAGGACCTGACCCGCCGGCTGGACACCTCGGACGACTGGATCCGCTCCCGCACCGGGATCGCCAGCCGGCACATGGTGGCCCCCGGGGTCGCCACCTCGGACCTCGCCGTGGCGGCGGGCCGGCGGGCGCTGGATGCGGCGGGC
>NZ_JBTYMC010000209.1:0-12113 GCF_054880855.1 Streptomyces sp. S6
CGCCTCGCGCGATGCGGTCCGGCAGGAAGCCCGGCGCGAGGACGTACGGGGCGACGGCGACCCGGCGGCAGCCGAGCGCGCGCAACTCCTCCACCGCGTCCTCGGTGCGGGGGAGCGAGGCGGAGGCGAACGCGGGTCGCACGGCGCACCAACCGGTGTGCCACCACTCCCGCGCGATGTCGGCGATGACCGCGATCGCCTCCGGGTCGGTGGACCCCGCCGAGGCCAGCACGACCCCGGTCGAGGACTTGTCGGCGGGGCTCAACCCCGCCTCGTACAGGCGGCGTTCGAGCGCCGACACCAGCAGCGGCGACGGCCCGAGCACCGCCGCCTGCCGCACGCGCAGCGCACCCGGCGCGTCCGCGAGGACCGCCGGGATGTCCGCCTTGGCGTGGAAGGCACGGGTCAACAGCAGCGGCAACGCCACCACGTCCCGCACCCCTTGGCCCGCCAGCGACTCCAACACCTCCGGCACGGAAGGGGAGTTGAAGTCGAGGAAGCCGGTCTCCACCCGCAGTCCCGGCCGCAGTGACCGCACCCTGCGCACCAGGGCGTGGACGGTCGCCGCGTGCCGCGGATCACGGCTGCCGTGGGCGACCACCACGAGCACGGGGCGAACCGGCTTACGGAACACGGCGGATCAGCTCTTCACCAGCAGACCGCGGCTGCGCAGCACCCACCGCTCCAGCGGGCTGAAGATCAGCAGGTCGATCGCGATGCCGACGAACAGGATGAGCAGGATCGCCTCGAACACCATCGCCATGTCGCTCGCCGTGCGCCCGTTCTCCAGCAACTGGCCGAGCCCCACGCCGAGATCGGGGAACTGCGCGATGATCTCGGCGGCCATCAGCGACCGCCAGGAGAACGCCCAGCCCTGCTTGAGGCCCGCGACGTAGCCGGGGAGCGCGGCCGGCAGGGTGACGTGCCAGATGCCCTTGACGCCCGTCGCGCCGAGCGTGCGGCCCGCCCGCAGGAACAGCGGCGGCACCTGATCGACGCCGGACACCAGCCCGTTGGCGATCGAGGGGACCGCGCCGAGCAGGATCACCGCGTACATCATCGAGTTGTTCAGGCCCAGCCAGATCACCGCCGGCGGCACCCACGCCACCGACGGCAGGGACTGGAGCCCCGAGAGGATCGGCCCGATCGCGGCCCGCACGAACCTCACCCGCGCCACCAGCAGGCCCAGCGGGGTGCCGATGAGCAGTGCGAAGAAGAAGCCGAGCAGACCGCGCGAGACGCTCGTCCAGATGTAGCCGAGCAGATCCCCCTTGAGCCAGGAGTCCTTGAACGCGGCTCCCACGTCGGCCGGTGACGGCAGCTTCGAGGGATCGTCGACGATCCTGAAGGTGACCAGGCCCTGCCAGACGATCAGCACCACCGCGATGGCGATGATCGGCGGCAGGATCTTGTCGACGAACGTCTTTCTGAACGGCGTCCGGGCGCTGACCTGCGACTCCAGCGCATCGAGACCCGCCTCGATACCGCCGCCGGGTGGGTTCGCCGTTTTCAACTCAACTCTGGCCATGACGGCGGATCTCCCCACGCAGGACTTCGGTGATCTCGACGGACAGTTCCGCCACCGGCGCGTCCTCGATCCGGCGCGGCTGCGGGATCTCCACCCGCCACTCGCGCGCGACCCGGCCCGGCCGCGAGGACAGCAGGACGACCCGCTGGGCGAGCCGTACCGCCTCGCGCACGTTGTGCGTGACGAAGAGGACCGACACGCCCGTCTCCGCCCAGATCCGGGTGATCTCGTCGTGCAGGACGTCCCGGGTGATGGCGTCGAGCGCGGCGAACGGCTCGTCCATCAGCAGGAGTTTGCTCTCCTGAGCCAGCGCACGGGCCAGCGCCACCCGCTGGCGCATCCCGCCGGACAGTTCGTGGACGCGCTTGCCGTACGCGCCCTGGAGGCGGACGAGTGCGAGGAGTTCCTCGGCCCGTCCGCGCCGCTCCGGTTTGGGAACTCCCCTGAGTTTCAGGGCGAGTTCGATGTTCTTCCCGGCGGTCAGCCAGGGGAAGAGGGCGTGCTCCTGGAACATCAGCGCCGGGCGGCCGTCCGTGTCGATGGACCCGGCGGTGGGCCGGTCGAGGCCCGCCACCAGGTTCAGCAGTGTGGACTTGCCGCAGCCCGAGGCGCCCAGGAGGGTGACGAACTCGCCCGGCGCGACATCGATGGTGATGTCGTCCAGGACGAGCTGCTGTCCGCCCGGTCCCGCGAAGGACTTCGAGACGTGCGAGAGGCGTGCCGCGTACTCCACCGACTCGGCGGCTGCGGCGAGGGTCGTCGTGGCCATGGTCGTCACCTCCTGGGAACTCGTCGGATTCCGGGCCTACTTGACGCCGAGACCGGCGTCGGAGACCGGGGTGGCGCCCTCGGCCTTCAGCACCTTGTCGAGAAGCGTCAGATCGTAGATGCCGGCCAGCTCGGGCTTGGCGAGGAGACCGGCCTGGACGGCGTGCTTCGCCTCGGTGTCGAGGGTGGCGGCCAGCGGGTCGTCGATGAACTGGATGGACGCCCAGGCCGGGTCGAGGATCTTCGCCGGGAGCGCTTTGCCGGAGTCGGCGGCGAGCCGCTCGTTGGCCGCCTCCTTCGCCTCGGCCGGGTTGGCGTTGATCCACTTGTTCGTCTCGACCGACGCCTTCAGGACCGCCTCGACGGCCTTCGGGTGCTCCTTCAGGAAGTCCTGGCGCACGATGATGTTCGTGATGACGAACTTCTTGTCCGGCCACAGCGTCGCCTCGTCGAGCAGCACCTTCGCTCCCTCGGCGACCAGCTTCGACGCGGTCGGCTCCGGCACCCAACCCCCGTCGATCGAACCGGACTTGTAGGCGTCCGGGGTGATCTTGTTGTCGGTGCGGACGACGGTGACGTCACCCTTGCCGCTCTGCGCGTCGACCTTCCAGCCCTGCTCGGCGATCCAGTTGAGGAACGCCACGTCCTGGGTGTTGCCGAGCTGCGGGGTCGCGATCTTCTTGCCCTTGACGTCCGCGAGGGTCTTGATCTTCGCCGGGTTCACGACGAGCTTCACCCCGCCGGACGCCGAACCGCCGATGATCCGCAGGTTCTTGCCGCCGGACTTGGTGTACCCGTTGATCGCGGGGGAGGGGCCGATCCAGCCGATGTCGATCGACTTCGCGTTCAGCGCCTCGATCTCGGAGGGCCCCGCGTTGAACGTCGCGTACGACGCCCTGGTGGCCCCCAACTCCTTCTGGAAGAAGCCCTTCTGCCTGCCGACGAGCGCGGTGCCGTGGGTCAGGTTGCCGAAGTAGCCGATCTTGACGGAGTCGAGGCCGTCGATCTTCTCGGCGCCGGCGGCGACCTTCTGCTCGGAGGAGGTGTCCTTGGACTCGGAGCCGTAGCCGCAGGCGGCAAGTGCCAGCAAGGGGAGGGTGGTTGCCGCTATCAGGGTGCGGCGGGCGAGGGTCGGGCGGGAGGCAGGCACGGGAGGGGTTCCTCTCGTTGGCCCGGCGGGTCACGGTCTCTCAGGTCGTGGCCGGGAGTTCGGCAGGGCGTTTTCGTCGATGACGGGACGTCCGGTGGGGGGACAGGGCGCGCGAGCGGTGCGCGTACGTCAGCACGCACATCGGGCCACCCCGCCCTGCCCGCTGCCGAGGGCGCCGCTGCCGACCCGGCCGCCCTCCTTCGCGAACGTCGAGTAGAAATCCACCTGAGATACCGCCTGAGACTGAGCCATCGTCAGAAGTCCCAACCGTCGTCGTCCGCCGCGTCCTTGACGGGTTCCGGGGTCGCGAAGGACTCGCCGACCATGCCGGCCGTGAGCGTGGTGCCGTCGGCCGGGTCGATCAGGATGAAGGAGCCGGTGCGGCGCGAGTCGGCGTACGAGTCGACCGGCAGCGGCTCGGCCGTGCGGATCTTCACGCGGCCGATGTCGTTGGCGGCGAGCTGTCCCGGGTGCGGGTGCAAGGACAGGTCGTCCAGGGTGAGACGGGACGGGATGTCCTTGACGACCGCCTTCACCGTGCGCGTGCCGTGCTTGATCAGGACGCGGTGGCCGACGGTCAGCGGCTGGTCGGCGACGTGGCAGACGGTCGCCTCCACGTCCTGAGTGGTCGCGGGGGCGTCCTTGCTCGGCACGATCAGGTCACCGCGCGAGACGTCGATGTCGTCCTCCAGGAGAAGCGTCACCGACTGCGTCGTCCACGCCTCCTCGACTGCCGTGCCCAGCAGGTCGATTCCGGCGATGCGGGTCGCGCGGCCCGACGGCAGGACGGTGACCGGCTCGCCGACGCGGAACGAACCGGCGGCGATCTGACCGGCGTAACCCCGGTAGTCGGGGTGCTCGGCGGTCTGCGGACGGATCACGTACTGCACGGGCAGCCGCGCGTGGCAGTGCGCCAAGTCGTGGGCCACGGGCACGGTTTCGAGGTGTTCGAGGACCGTCGGACCGCCGTACCAGTCCATGTTCGCCGACGGCTCCACGACGTTGTCACCGGCCAGCGCCGAGATCGGGATCGCGGTGACCTCGGGGACACCGAGTTCGAGCGCGTACGCCGTGAACTCCTCGGCTATCGCGGCGAACACGCCCTCCTGGTAGTCGACCAGGTCCATCTTGTTGACGGCGAGGACGACGTGCGGGACACGCAGCAGGGCGGCGATCGCCGCGTGCCGGCGGGTCTGTTCGACGACGCCGTTGCGGGCGTCGACGAGGATCACCGTCAGCTCGGCCGTGGAGGCACCCGTCACCATGTTGCGGGTGTACTGCACGTGACCTGGCGTGTCGGCGAGGATGAACCGCCGTTCGGAGGTGGCGAAGTAGCGGTACGCCACGTCGATCGTGATGCCCTGCTCGCGCTCGGCACGCAGCCCGTCCGTCAACAGGGCGAGATCCGGGGCCTCTTGGCCCCGCGAGGCCGACGCCCGCTCCACGGCCTCCAGTTGGTCCACGAGGACCGACTTGGAGTCGTGCAGCAGCCGGCCGACGAGGGTCGACTTGCCGTCGTCCACGGAACCGGCGGTCGCGAACCGCAGCAGCGTCGTCTCGGTGAGTGTGGTGCTCATGTCTAGAAGTACCCCTCGCGCTTGCGGTCCTCCATCGCGGCCTCGGACATCTTGTCGTCGGCGCGGGTGGCACCCCGTTCCGTCAGCCGGGACGCGGCGATCTCGGCGATCACGGCGTCCAGGGTCGTGGCGTCCGAGTCGACGGCGCCCGTGCAGGACATGTCGCCGACCGTGCGGTAGCGCACGAGCCGCTTCTCGACCGGCTCCGACGCCTTCGGGCCGCCCCACTCGCCGGCCGTCAGCCACATCCCGGCGCGCTGGAACACCTCGCGCTCGTGGGCGAAGTAGATCTCCGGCAGCTCGATGCCCTCGCGGGCGATGTACTGCCAGACGTCCAGCTCGGTCCAGTTGGACAGCGGGAACACCCGGACGTGCTCGCCCGGCGCGTGCCGCCCGTTGTACAGGTTCCACAGCTCCGGGCGCTGGCGGCGCGGGTCCCACTGCGAGAACTCGTCCCGCAGCGAGAACACCCGCTCCTTCGCGCGGGCCTTCTCCTCGTCCCGGCGCCCGCCGCCGAACACCGCGTCGAACTTCTCCGCCTGGATCTTCTCCGTCAGCGGCAGCGTCTGGAGCGGGTTACGGGTGCCGTCGGGCCGCTCCTTGAGGACACCCCGGTCGATGTAGTCCTGCACGGACGCGACATGCAGCCGCAGACCGTGCTGTGCGACCGCGCGGTCCCGGTACTCCAGGACCTCCGGGAAGTTGTGCCCGGTGTCGACGTGCAGCAGCGAGAACGGCACCGCCGCCGGGCGGAACGCCTTCAGCGCGAGGTGCAGCATGACGATGGAGTCCTTGCCGCCCGAGAACAGGATCACCGGGTTCTCGAACTCCCCCGCCACCTCACGGAAGATGTGCACGGCCTCCGATTCGAGGGCGTCCAGATGCGAGAGGGCGTAGGTGCCCCCGGTGACCGTCGCGACGGTGGTCACACCAGTCCCCTTCACACCAGTCCCCTTTCGCTCAGCAGCGCGTACACCGACGCGGCGGACTCCCGCACGGTCTGGTCCTGCGACTCGATCCTGAGGTCCGGCGACTCGGGTGCCTCGTACGGGTCGTCCACCCCGGTGAGACCGGTGAGTTCACCCGCCGCCTGCTTGGCGTACAGGCCCTTCACATCGCGAACGGAGCACACCTCGACCGGAGTTGCGACATGCACCTCCAAGTAGGCGGTCCCGCCCTCCTGGTGGCGTTTGCGGACGGCCTCCCGGCTGTCGGCGTACGGCGCGATCACCGGGACGAGCGTCTTCACGCCGTTGCGGGCGAGGAGTTCGGAGACGAACCCGATGCGCTGCACGTTGGTGTGCCGGTCCTCGCGGCTGAAGCCGAGGCCCGCCGAGATGAACTCCCGGATCTCGTCACCGTCGAGCACCTCGACGGCGTGGCCCTGCGAGCGCAGCAGCCCGGCCAGCTCGTAGGCGATGGTGGTCTTGCCGGCACTCGGCAGGCCCGTGAGCCAGACGGTGGCTCCGCTCGTCACGTCGGTCTCCTGATTCGTCGTCATCAGTGCAGCCCGCACTCGGTCTTGGCGCGTCCCGCCCAGCGTCCGGCGCGCGCGTCCTCGCCCTCCAGGACCCGGCGGGTGCAGGGCTCGCAGCCGACGGACGCGTAGCCGTCCATCAGCAACGGGTTGGTGAGCACGCCGTGTTCGAGGACGTACGCGTCCACGTCGTCCTGCGTCCAGCGGGCGATGGGGGAGACCTTCACCTTCCGGCGCTTCTCGTCCCAGCCGACGACGGGGGTGTTCGCCCGGGTCGGCGACTCGTCCCGGCGCAGCCCGGTCGCCCACGCCTGATACGCCGTCAACCCCTGCTCCAGCGGCTGGACCTTACGCAGCTTGCAGCACAAGTCGGGGTCGCGGTCGTGGAGTCGGGGGCCGTACTCGGCGTCCTGCTCGGCAACCGTCTGACGGGGCGTCAAAGTGATGACATTGACGTCCATCACCGCTCCGACGGCGTCCCGGGTGCCGATCGTCTCGGGGAAGTGGTAGCCCGTGTCGAGGAAGACCACGTCCACGCCCTTGCGGACCCGGGAGGCGAGGTGGGCGACCACGGCGTCCTCCATGGACGACGTGACGCAGAACCCTTCGCCGAAGGTGTCCACCGCCCACTGGAGGATCTCCAGCGCCGAAGCGTCCTCCAGATCCCGGCCCGCCCGCTCGGCCAGCTCCTTCAACTCGTCGTCGGTGCGCGCTATGTGAGCCGTCGTCATGTCCGATCCCCTCCGTCGTCCGCACGTTGAAGACCCCGGGACAGCAGCCCCAGGAACTTCAACTGGAATGCGCGGTTGCACGCCCCGCATTCCCAGGCGCCGTGACCTTGCTCGTTCGGACGGAGGTCCTCGTCCCCGCAGTAGGGGCAGTGGAAGGGGGCCGCGCGCTCGCTCATGACAGGGCCTCTTCCGAGGCGCGGGTCGCCCACGCCGCGAACCGTTCGCCGTCCTCGCGCTCCTCCTGGAACCGCTTCAGGACCCGCTCCACGTAGTCCGGCAGCTCGGCCGAAGTGACCTTCAGGCCGCGGACCTTGCGGCCGAACCCGGCCTCCAGACCGAGCGCGCCGCCCAGGTGCACCTGGAAGCCCTCGACCTGCTCGCCCGCGTCGTTCAGGACCAACTGCCCCTTGAGACCGATGTCCGCGACCTGGATCCGGGCGCAGGCGTTCGGGCAGCCGTTGATGTTGATGGTGATCGGCTCGTCGAACTCCGGGATGCGGCGCTCCAGTTCGTCGATCAGCTGCGAGCCGCGCGCCTTCGTCTCGACGATCGCGAGCTTGCAGTACTCGATGCCCGTGCAGGCCATCGTGCCGCGCCGGAACGGGGACGGCTTCGCGGTCAGGTCGAGCGCCTCCAGGCCCTCGACGAGCGACTCCACCCGGTCCTGCTCGACGTCCAGGACGATCATCTTCTGCTCGACCGTCGTGCGGACCCGGCCCGAGCCGTGCGCCTCGGCGAGGTCGGCGATCTTCGCCAGCGTCGCGCCGTCCACCCGGCCCACGCGCGGCGCGAAACCGACGTAGAACCGGCCGTCCTTCTGTCGGTGCACGCCGACGTGGTCGCGCCAGCGCTCCACCGGCTGCGCCGGGGCCGGGCCGTCGATCAGCTCACGCTTGAGGTACTCGTCCTCAAGGACCTGCCGGAACTTCTCCGCGCCCCAGTCGGCGACCAGGAACTTCAGGCGGGCGCGGGTGCGCAGGCGGCGGTAGCCGTAGTCGCGGAAGATCGAGATGACGCCCTCGTAGACGTCCGCGACCTCGTCCAGCGGGACCCACGCGCCGAGCCGGACGCCGATCTTCGGGTTGGTGGAGAGGCCGCCGCCGACCCACAGGTCGAAACCGGGGCCGTGCTCGGGGTGTTCGACGCCGACGAACGCGACATCGTTGATCTCGTGGGCGACATCCAGCAGGGGGGAGCCGGAGATCGCCGACTTGAACTTGCGAGGCAGGTTCGAGAACGCCTTGTTGCCGATGATCCGGGCCTGGATCTGCTCGATCGCCGGGGAGCCGTCGATGATCTCGTCCTCGGCGATCCCGGCCACCGGGGAGCCGAGGACCACACGCGGGGTGTCGCCGCACGCCTCGGTGGTGGACAGGCCCACCGCCTCCAGGCGCTCCCAGATCTCCGGGACGTCCTCGATGCGGATCCAGTGGTACTGCACGTTCTGCCGGTCCGTGAGGTCCGCGGTGCCGCGCGCGAACTCCTGCGAGATCTCGCCGATCACCCGCAGCTGCTCGGTGGTGAGCCGGCCGCCGTCGATGCGCACGCGCAGCATGAAGTACTTGTCGTCCAGCTCCTCCGGCTCCAGGATCGCGGTCTTGCCGCCGTCGATCCCGGGCTTGCGCTGGGTGTACAGCCCCCACCAGCGCATTCGGCCGCGCAGGTCGTTCGGGTCGATCGAGTCGAAGCCGCGCTTCGAGTAGATCGTCTCAATGCGTGTCCGCACATTGAGACCGTCGTCGTCCTTCTTGAACTGCTCGTTCCCGTTGAGCGGCGTGAAATGTCCGGCCGCCCACTGGCCCTCGCCGCGGTGACGGCTCACCTTGCGACGGGGCGCGGAGGCGTCAGGGTTCTCAGGGGTGGCGGCCATGAGTATGTACGTCCTTCGAGACAGGCGAATGCGGCTCCGACCTGGGAAAACGCAGCACATCAAGGGCATGCGCGCAGGACGGACGGAAGGGCGGGATGCGGCGGCGACGCGGCTCGTCAGCTCGCCGGACAGATGGCGCTGGACATGCGGCAGAGATCGACGTGCCGTCGACTCACCAAGGCGATTCCAGTTCCGGACATGGTGGAAAGCGTGGCACGGCGTTCTGGACACAGTCCAGCATCATCCGACATGCGGACACCTGTGTCTCGCCAGACGAGACGCGGGTGCGTTCGGTCACAAGTGCCGCACGAGGGCTTGTCGGCGCAGGTCAGGCCGGGTATGCGCCGGGCCAGGGACCGGGTGCGGCGACCTGGGGTTCCTCCTCGACCTTCGTGTCGAACAGGTGAAAGCCCCGGCGCAGGTAGTTCTCCATGGCGTGCTCGCCGTCCAGCGAGCAGGTGTGCAGCCACACCCGCTTCGTCGACGACCGCTCGGGCCACCGCTCCGCGAGGTCCCACGCCCGCGCGGCGCCGTACGACAGGAGGTGCCCGCCGATCCGACGGCCCCGGAACGCGGGCAGCAGCCCGAAGTAGACGATCTCGACGACGCCGTCGTCCTGCGGGTCCAGCTCCACGTACCCGGCGGGTGTGCCCCGCTCGTACGCCACCCACGTCTCCACGCCCGGCCGCTCCAGATGCGCGCGCCAGCGGTCGTACGGCCAGGCCAGCCGGTCGATCCAGCGGATGTCGCCGCCGACCGACGCGTACAGGAACCGGCTGAACTCCGGCGACGGAACCTCCGCCCGCACCACCCGGACGTCGCCCTCGGGGGCGGCGGCGGGCAGCAGGTCGGTCGGTGCGGACTGCTCCAGGGACCAGGTGGTCACGGGGATGTTGCTCATGAGCGCCAGGGAATCATCCGGGCGCGGGGTCTGTCGACGGGGGCCTGTCGACGACTGCCCGGGAAGATCGCGGCGGGGCCGGCGGGGAGGTCTGCCGGGAAGATCATCGGGGGTGCCCGGAGGCGCCGGACAGGGGCGTACGCGCCGGAATGCGCGTCGGTTCACTCCACGGAGAGCGGCAGTACGCGCTTACCGCCGCCTCACTCCCGGTCGTCGCTCCACTGCCGCTTCGCCTCCCGGTCCACCGACGCCAGCGGCATCGCGAACAGGGTGCGGCCGGACTGGGACCAGACCTCGCCGGTCGCGGCCCAGTACGACAGGGACTGCGGGGCCCCGCTCCAGCAGGCGTGGCGGTCGGAGCCGCCGCACTCCGCGGCCGACGTGCCCTCGGTGTCCTGGCGCCACAGCGTGCCGTGCGCGTCGTCCTCGCCGGGGGCCTGGCTGACGTACCAGGCGTCGTCGCGGGAGAGCACCCCGCGCAGCCCCTCGACCTCGGTGCGGTACGCCTCCGTCGCCGCGACCCGGCCGAACGTGTCGGCGGCCAGCAGACCGCCCCGGTCGGGCAGGGAGCTGAGGGCGTAGCGCCACAGCCGGGCGGAGCCGCCGTGCGAGGTCCGCTCACCGGCGACGAGGCTGTCGGGGACCGTGCTGCGGTCCAGGGAGATCGTGCCGGGCCGCGGGGAGCCCGCACCCAGCCGGTACGTGCCGATCGCGGGCAGCACGAAGCGCGCCCGGTGGGCCGACCAGCCGCCGGAGACCCGGCCGACCGCGTCGCCGTCGACCGAGGCGCGCTGGATGCGGTTCATGTCGAAGACGTACAGCGCGGCGCCGTCCCCGCCGTCCCCGCCGTCCGCGGTGACCAGCAGCTTGTCCTGGTACCAGACCATGCCGGTCAGCGAGGAGCGCAGCGCCCGGAAGTCCGCGCCGTCGGACACCGGCACCGCCAGCAGCACCCACGTGTACGTCAGCCGGTCCGGGTCGTTCGCGTCGACGAACGCGACCCGCGCGAACCCGCCGTCCGCGGCCCGCCCGGCCCGCGACCAGCCGGACAGGAGCACCCGGTTCGTGCCCCACACGCCGTCGTCGTCCGCGTCCCCGGACGTCGTCACCGCGCCCGGCCGCCAGCCGGCGGTGTCCGCCGCGTCCCAGCAGTAGGACGTCACCGGCTCGGGTGCGAGCGGCAGTTGGTCCTGCTCGGCGGCCGTGCAGTCCGTGGAGTCCCGCAGCAGCCGGTCACCCGACTCCAGCACCGTGCCCACCCCGACCGGACGGCCCATGCCCACCGCGAGCCGGTTCAGCGACGCCTGCGGGACCAGGTCCTCCGTCATCCGCAGCGCGGTCGTGACCTCCACCTGCCTCAGCGCGCCCGGCGCGTCCGAGACGGTCGCCTGCGACGCGCTGATCATGGTCGCGGCGGCGGTCAGAGCGAGAGCGGTCCCGGCGAGGAACCCACGCAGCGCTCTTCCCCTACGGCGCCTGCGGTGGCGGCCACGTTGCGTCATCTCGTCCTCCCGGTGCGGGCCAACTGCGCCTGTTGATCCGTGCGTTGACCGAGGAGCAGGTGGGGTGACCCGTAAGGGACTCTACGGCAGTCGGGCAACGCCTGTGTGGCAGACCCGGCAAAGGATGGGGGGAAAGCGTGTGCGGAGCCGCATCGGAGGGATATCCCTATGCCGATTCCCTTGCCGCGCAAGGGTTTTCCGGCGTTTACCGCGCGACGGCGGGCGTGCCGGCTATGAGGTGCGCGCCCGGTTCACCGCCGCCGACACCGAGTGCGGAAGCAGATCCCTCGGCTCGTCCGGCAGCACGACGTCCACCTCCGCGTCCTCCCGGAACCGGTACGGACGACGCTCCAGGAACTCCCCGAGATAGCGCCGCACCCGCGACATCTCGGCCCGCACGGTCACCGTCCGTGCCGGGTCGCCGAACACCTCCGCGGCCAGCTCCGCCGCGCTGCGCCCCATCGGGTGCACCGCCAGGAGGTACAGCAACTCGGCGTGCCGCGGGCTGAGTTCCTGCACCCAGGCGCCCGCGCCCCCGGAGACGGTCACCGACCAGCGCCGCGGCAGCGACAGGTCCAGCACGATCCGCGCCCCCCGCTCCCGCCCCCC
>NZ_JBTYMC010000210.1:0-11886 GCF_054880855.1 Streptomyces sp. S6
GAACAGGTTCCGGCGGCCGGACAGAACAGCGGGAAGACAACCCAGCAGGGCGTCAGTCAGTGGCTGGGCCACGATCACCGGAACCTGAGTATCAGCATCAATGTCAGTGGCCCCCGGCATCATGGCCTCATGCGTGCTGCTCGGTTGATCAAGATGGTGCTGCTGCTTCAGGGGCGAAGGTCCATGACGGCGGTCGAGCTGGCGCGGGAGCTGGAGGTTTCGGAGCGGACCGTCACGCGGGACGCGCAGGCGTTGTCGGAGGCGGGGATTCCGGTGTACGCGGAGAAGGGGAGGGGCGGGGGATATCGGCTGGTCGGGGGGTACCGGACGCGGTTGACGGGGCTGGGGAGGGAGGAGGCCGAGGCGTTGTTCCTGAGCGGGGTGCCGGGGGCGCTCAGGGAGATGGGGCTGGCGGACGTGGCGTCGGCGGCGCGGATGAAGGTCGCCGCCGCGTTGACACCGGCCCTCCAGGACGCCCCCGCCGTCGCCGCCCAGCGGTTCCATCTCGACGCGCCCGGGTGGTTCCGGGAGGCCGAGGTGCCCGAGGGGCTCGCCGGGGTCGCCGAAGGGGTCTGGGGGGACCGCCGGGTCCGCGGGGTGTACCGGAAGAAGGGGAACGCCGTCCAGCGGGAACTCGATCCGTACGGGCTCGTACTGAAGGCCGGGGTCTGGTATCTGTGCGCCCGCGTCGAGGACACGTTCCGCGTGTACCGGGTCGAGCGGTTCGAGTCCGTGGAGGTGCTGGACGAAGGGTTCGAGCGGGACCCCGGCTTCGAACTGCCCGCGTTCTGGGAGGCCCAGGGGGAACTGTTCGCGAGGTCGCTGCTGCGGGAGGAGATCGTCGTACGGCTCTCTCCCGAGGGAGTACGGAGGCTGCCGCACGCCGTGGACCCCGTCGCCGCGCGGCTGGCGCTGGCGGACACGGGGTGGACGCGGGAGTGGGTGACGGTGACGCTGGGCGTCGAATCCCAGGACGTGGCGTTCACGCAACTGCTGTCACTCGGGGCGGAAGCCGAGGTGGTGGCGCCGGGGGAGCTGCGGGAGCGGTTCGCGGAGGCGGCGGGGAGGCTGGGGGAGCTGTACGGGAAGGGGGCGGGCGCACACCCTTCACCTGATCTCCTTCGAGAATGCCCCGTTCTTCAGGGCGGGGAGGAATCGAAGCTCCTGCGCAGCAGGGCGGCAGGCGGGGTTTCGCCGCCAGGGCGAAAGGGCGTGCCTGGACGGCAAGTTGACCTCCGATGATCGGTCTTACTAGGTTGTTCTGCGTGAAGATTGTCGCGCAGGTGAAATTGTTGCCTGCGTCCGCTCATGACGCGGATGCACTGGCGGCGACCCTGCGTGCCTGCAACCGGGCCGCGAACGCGGCCTCGGAGGTCGCGTTCGCGAAGGATCTCAAGCGCCGGAACGTGTTGCAGGACGCCGTGTACCACCGGATCAAGGCCGACTTCGATCTCGGGGCACAGGCCGCCGTACGCACGGTCAAGAAGGTGTGTGACGCCTACGCCACGCTCAAGGCGAACCTTCGGGCGGGGAACTACGGTCCGCAGGACTCCAGGCGCCGGGCGAAGGCGGAGGGTAAGCCGATCCGTTTCCGGGAGACTTCGGCGCAGCCGTACGACGACCGGATGCTGACCTGGAACCGCGACACGCGGACCGTCAGTATCTGGACGGTGGCCGGACGCCTCAAGGGCATCCCGTTCGTCTGCTCCCCCGAGGCGATGGAACTGCTTCGCTCCCGTAAGGGAGAGTCGGACCTGGTGATGCGGGACGGCGTGTTCTTCCTCGTCGCCACCGTCGACGTCCCCGAGCCCGAGCTGTTCGAGCCGCGAGGCTTCCTCGGTGTGGATCTCGGGATCGTCAACATCGCCACCACGTCGGACGGCACGATCATGTCCGGCCGTCAGGTCAACCGGTACCGGCGGCGCAAGCGGGACCTGCGCTCGAAGCTCCAGAAGAAGCGCACCAAGAGCGCGGCCCGTGTCCTCAAGCGCCAGCGGCGCAAGGAAGCCCGGTACGCCACCCAGCGCAACCACATCATCGCCAAGAAACTCGTCGCCACCGCTGAACGCACCTCCCGGGGTATCGGTCTGGAAGACCTGACCGGTATCCGGCAGAGGGTCACGGCCAAGAAGGACCAGCGGGCACGGCTTTCCTCCTGGGCGTTCGCCCAACTCGGCTCCTTTGTCGAGTACAAGGCCAGGCGGGCCGGTGTGCCCGTGGTCCACGTGGACCCGCGCAACACCTCCCGCCAGTGCTCGGAGTGCTGGCACACTCACCGGACCAACCGAGTGGATCAAGCACGGTTCGTGTGCAAATCCTGCGGGATCGTGCTGCACGCGGACCACAACGGCTCCCGCAATATCGGCTACCGGGCCGATGCTGTGTGGCAGCGGGGCGCAGTCAACCGCCCCAGTACCGCCTAGCGGTACCGGACGCAGGGGACCACAGTGGGGCATCAGCTCTCACTCTGCCTGCAAGCCCGGCTCTTCAGAGCCGGGTAGTTGACTCCCAGCCGATCCCGCGACTCCGGGTGCGTCCGGTCCCGGGAAGCACGATGCTGGAGCGGTGATGGATGAGACGGAGTTCTGGGAGCTGATCGACCACGCGCGGCATTCCGCCGAAGGGGACCCCGAGGAGCAGTCGGACCTGCTGGTCGCGCGGCTGCTGGAGCGGGACCCCGAGTCGGTGCTGGACTTCTCCCGTCACTTCGAGTCGCGGTACAACCGGGCGTACAGATGGGATCTGTGGGGTGCCGCCTGGGTCCTGCTGGACGGCATCAGCGACGACGCGTTCGACTCCTTCCGCTGCTGGCTGATCGGCCAGGGCCGGGACGTCTTCGAGGGCGCCCTCCACGACCCCGACTCCCTCGCGGAACTCCTCGGCGACTTCGACGAGGAGATCGACGGCGACGGCGAGGAACTGGGCTTCGCCGCGGACGAGGCGTACGAGGGCCTCACCGGCGTCATCGCCCCCGACCTCGGCATCCCGCCCGCACCCCCGGAGCCCGAGGGCACCCCGATCGACTTCGAGAACGAGAAGGTCGTGGCGGAGCGGTACCCGAGGCTGTGGGAGCGCTTCAAGGGGTAGGGGTCACACGCTGGTCCGGCGGCGCTGCGAGGCGTCGCCCGGAATGCACGTCCGGGCCTGAGGCGTCCCTGCGCACGCCCCTGCCCGTTAACTCGTCCGTGGGGAACCGGACTTGAGGAGAGGTTCGTTCAGGGGGCGGCCTGGGCAGGTGGTGACGGTGCCCTATGCCCATGACCTCGATTCCGGTTCATCACCTTCCGGGCGCGATGTGTGGTGTGCCACTCGGTGGAACCAACGTCCCGGTCCAACCGTTTTCCGAGGTACACGCACGCGTGGCCGGTTTCGATCACCCGTGCGGGTGCGGCTGATCAAAAGGGCCCTTCCCCCACGTATTCATGGGTTCGAGAGAAAGGCGGCTCCGTGGACCTGCTCGACATCCTGCTGGTGCTGGTCGTACTCGCGTACGCCGGCTCCGGCTACCGCCGCGGCCTGATGGCCGGCTGCGTCTCGCTGGCCGGTTTCGTCGGCGGCGCGGTGATCGGCGTGTGGGTCCTGCCCTGGGTGATGAACCTGGTGACGCCGGGGACGACGGCGGCGACGGTCACCGCGGTGTGCACGGTGCTGCTGCCCGCCGTGATCGCCCACAGCCTCGCCGGCCGCCTCGCCCTGCGCCTGCGCCGCGAACTGGACCGCGGGCCCCTCAGAGTCGCCGACGGCATAGGCGGCGCCGCGGCCAACGCGGTCGCCGTCCTGATCGTCGCCTGGGTCGCCGCGAGCGTCCTCGGCGCGTCCTCCTCGACGCTGGTCACCTCGGCGATACGGGACTCCAGACTCCTCGGCACCGTCCAGGACGCCATGCCCGACACCACCCCCGCGTGGTTCTCCAACGCCACCTCCGCCCTCACACAGGCCGGGTTCCCCCAGGTCTTCAACCCCTTCGAGAACGAGTCCACCGCCGAGGTCGCCAAACCCACCGGCGACAGCGTCACGGCCAGCGCCACCAACGCGGCCAAGCTGAGCACCGTCAAGATCGAAGGCGCCTCCGGCAATCAAGGGCGTGAGGGCAGCGGGTTCGTCTACGCCCGCGAACGCGTCATGACCAACGCCCACGTCGTGGCCGGCATCGACCACCCCACCGTCCGTATCGGCGGCGTCGGCCGCTCCTATGAAGCCCGCGTGGTCCTCTTCGACCCCAACAAGGACGTCGCCGTCCTCTACGTCCCCGACCTCCGTGCCCCCATCCTCCGCTTCGACGACACCGCCTCCCGCGGCGACCAGTCCGTCGTCGCCGGCTACCCCCAGGACGGCGACCTCAACCTCCAGGCGGCCACCGTCGCAGGCCGCCTCAACGCCACCGGCCGCAACATCTACAACGACGCCACCGTCACCCGCGAGATCTACTCCATCCGCTCCACCGTCCGCCCCGGCAACTCCGGCGGCCCACTGTTGACCACCGACGGCCGGGTGTTCGGGGTGGTCTTCGCCCGCTCCACCTCCGACGACGAGACGGGGTACGTGCTGACGGCGGCGGAGGTCGCGCCGGACGCGGTGAAGGGGACGACCGCGACGGCACGGGTGTCGACCGGGGACCTCATTACGTCGTGATCGCGACCGCTTGGGTCGCGAATGTTGGTGGCGTATCCTTCTATGTACATCACCAACATCGTGCCGGAGGTGCCGCATGTCTGTGACGCAGATCGACATCGATGACGAGGCTCTGGAGCGCGCCATGGCTCTGGCCAAGGTCAGAACCAAGAAGGAAGCGGTCAACCTCGCTCTGCACTTCTATGCCGAGCAGCAGGAACGAGCGGCACGGATCGGCCGGCACTTCGAGCGCGCGCGTGAGTGGGGTGCCGTCGAGGACGCCGAGCAGCAGCATCGGGCGGAGAAGAACAGCCGGTGATGTACCTGCTCGACACATCCGGCCTGGTCCGGCTGCTCCGCGATGCCAAACTGCAAGCGACCTGGCACGACGCGATCGACGCCGGTGCTATCGCCTCTTGCTACGCACAGCGCACCGAATTCCTCTACAGCTCCCGGAACAGGCGCGAATACGACGAGATCGCGGAGATGTTCTCCGATCTCTATCCTGACGTACCGGTCCCGAAGAACGCGGGGCGCTGGATCAGCGCGGTACAACACCGGATGGCCCAGGCCGGAGAGCACCGCAGCGCCTCAGCGGTGGATCTCATCATCGCCGCCACCGCTGCCCACCACGGCCTGACTGTCCTTCACGACGACGCTGACTACCGTGCCGTCGCCCGCCATGCGTCCGACCTGAGCGAACACAATATCCACGACCTCGCCTGATGGGGGGGTTCTCCCCACCCCCCTACGGGTGTTGGAGCGATGTCCCTCCACCGCCCCGCCGGGAAGGCTGGGCGGCATGGACAAACGATCACTGAAGACCGCCGCTCTCCTCCTCGCGACGACACTCTGCGGAACCGCCGCCGCGCTCACCCCGGCTCAAGCAGCCGAGGACACAGGCAAGTTGAGCCAGCGGCAACTGGACGCGGAAGTCAGGCAGTTGCTGGGGGAGGCCGGGTTCGTCGGGGTGTCTGTCGAGGTGCGGGACGGGGGGAAGAGGATCCAGGCCAGGGCCGGGGAGGCCCAACTCGGTACAGGGAAGCCCGTGCCAGTCGGGGCGGAGTTCCGGGCCGACAGTGTGACCAAGACGTTCGTCGCGACCGTGGTGCTTCAACTTGTCGCCGAGAGGCGGGTGTCGTTGGACGACACTGTGGAGCAGTGGCTGCCCGGAGTCGTCAGCGGGAACGGGAACGACGGTCGCAAGGTCACCCTGCGGAATCTGCTCCAGCACACCAGCGGCATCCACAACTACGACTACACGGACGACACCGGCTACACCGCCGAGGCGTTCCAGAAGCACAGGTACGACCACCTCGCGCCGGAGCGGATCGTCGAGGGAGCCATGCGGAGCGCCCCCGATTTCCCCCCGGCCGACGCCAACGACCCCGAGCCGGAGTGGAGTTACTCCAACCCCAACTACGTCCTGGCCGGGATGATCGTCCAGCGCGTTACCGGCCGCACCTGGCGGGAAGAGGTGCACGACCGCATCGTCCGCCCCCTGGGCCTGACCGGCACCTATGCCCCCGGCGACGATCCCCGCCTACCGGGCCCGCATGCCCACAACTACCACCGCTTCCCGGGCTCCACGGACTGGACCGACACCACCGAACGGAACATGACCCAGTCGGACGCGGCGGGTGAACTGATCACCACCAAACGGGACATGGACCGCTTCTACACGGCTCTCCTCACCGGCCGCCTCCTCCCGCCGGCCCAACTCGCCCAGATGCGCCACACGGTCCCCGTCAGCGCGAGGTTCCAGGAGATCTTCCCCGGCCTCCGGTACGGCCTCGGCCTCATGCGCCAGCCGCTGACCTGCGGAGGCGACCGCTGGGGGCACGGCGGGGACAACGACGGCGACTTCGTACGGAACGGGTTCACGGCGGACGGCCGGCGGAGCATCGTCATCACGGCGTCGGGCAAGGTCCCCGAGGAGAGCTCGCTGCTGCGCGCCGAGGCGGCGCTCCAGAAGCTGACGGACGCTGCCCTCTGCAAGGGCGTATGAAAGAGAACCGGCCCCAACGGACAATCCGCTGGGGCCGGTTCAAAGGTCAGCTCACAGGCCGTACCGCTCCCGGGCCTCCTTCACCGCAGCCGCCTTGACCTCGCCGCGACGGGCGAGTTGGGCGAGTGCGGCGACGACGATCGACTGGGCGTCGACGCCGAAGTGGCGGCGGGCGGCCTCACGGGTGTCGGAGAGGCCGAAGCCGTCCGCACCCAGTGAGGTGTAGTCCTGCTCGATCCACTGCGCGATCTGGTCGGGAACCTGGCGCATGTAGTCGGAGACGGCCAGGACAGGGCCTTCGGCGCCCTGGAGCGCCTGACGGACGTACGGGACCCGGTCCTCGCCGCGCAGGAGAGCGGCGTCCGCCTCCAGCGCGTCGCGGCGCAGCTCCGTCCAGGACGTCGCGGACCAGACGTCGGCCGCGACACCCCACTCCTCGGCGAGGATCCTCTGCGCATCCAGCGCCCAGTGGATCGCCGTACCGGAGCCGAGCAGCTGGATGCGGGCGGCGTTGGCGGCCGGTGAAAGACCCGCCGACTCCGCCGTGTTGAAGCGGTAGAGCCCCTTGACGATGCCCTCGTCGATGCCGAGCCCGGCCGGCTTTGCGGGCTGCGGAAGCGGCTCGTTGTAGACGGTGAGGTAGTAGAAGACGTTCGGGTCCTCACCCGGCGCCGCCTCGCCGTACATCCGCCGCAGACCGTCCTTGACGAGCACCGCGATCTCGTACGCGAACGCGGGGTCGTACGACAGCGCCGCCGGGTTCGTCGCCGCGATCACCGGCGAGTGGCCGTCCGCGTGCTGGAGGCCCTCGCCCGTCAGCGTCGTCCGCCCGGCCGTCGCGCCGACGAGGAAGCCTCGGCCGAGCTGGTCGCCGAGCTGCCACATCTGGTCGGCCGTGCGCTGCCAGCCGAACATCGAGTAGAAGATGTAGAACGGGATCATCGCCTCGCCGTGCGTCGAGTACGACGTCGAAGCGGCGATGAAGTCGGCCATCGAACCGGCCTCGGTGATCCCCTCGTTGAGGATCTGCCCGTTCTTCGCCTCCTTGTAGTACATCAGCTGGTCACGGTCGACCGGCTCGTACGTCTGACCCTTGGGGGAGTAGATCCCGAGGGACGGGAACAGCGACTCCATACCGAACGTGCGCGCCTCGTCCGGGACGATCGGCACCCAGCGCTTGCCGGTCTCCTTGTCACGGACCAGGTCCTTGACGAGCCGGACGAACGCCATGGTCGTCGCCACGTTCTGCGAGCCGGAGCCCTTGTCGAACGACGCGAACGCCTTCTCCGACGCGGACGGCAGCGGCGCGAGCGCGTGCGTACGACGCGCCGGAGCCGGACCGCCGAGGGCCGCGCGGCGCTCCTGGAGGTAGCGGACCTCCGGGGAGTCGGCGCCGGGGTGGCCGTACGGCACCTTGCCGTCGACGAACGCGCTGTCCGGGATGGGGAGTTCGAGCAGGTCACGCATCGTCTTGAACTCGTCCACCGTCAGCTTCTTCATCTGGTGGTTGGCGTTCTTCGACGCGAAGCCGGTGCCGAGAGTGTGGCCCTTGACCGTCTGGGCCAGGATCACGGTCGGAGCGCCCTTGTGGGACAGCGCCGCCTTGTACGCCGCGTACACCTTGCGCGCCTCGTGCCCACCGCGCGAGAGGTGGAAGCACTCCAGGATCTTGTCGTCGCTCAGCAGCTTCGCCATCTCGACGAGCGCCGGGTCCTTGCCGAAGAAGTCGGCGCGGATGTAGGCCGCGTCACGCGTCTGGTACGTCTGCACCTGCGCGTCCGGAACCTCGCGCAGCCGCCGGACCAGCGCGCCCGTCGTGTCCAGCGCGAACAGCTCGTCCCACGCGTTGCCCCAGAGGGACTTGACGACGTTCCAGCCGGCGCCGCGGAACTGGGCCTCCAGCTCCTGCACGATCTTGAAGTTCGCGCGGACCGGGCCGTCGAGACGCTGGAGGTTGCAGTTGATGACGAAGGTGAGGTTGTCGAGCCCTTCGCGGCTGGCCAGTGCGAGTGCCGCCGTCGACTCCGGCTCGTCCATCTCGCCGTCACCGAGGAACGCCCAGACGTGCGACTGGGAGACGTCCTTGATGCCGCGCGCGGTGAGGTAGCGGTTGAAACGGGCCTGGTAGATCGCGGAGAGGGGGCCGAGGCCCATGCTCACCGTCGGGAACTCCCACAGCCACGGGAGGCGGCGGGGGTGCGGGTAGGAGGGGAGGCCGTTGCCGCCCGCCTCCTGGCGGAAGTTGTCGAGGTGCGCCTCGGTGAGGCGGCCGTCGAGGAAGGCGCGGGCGTAGATGCCGGGGGAGGCGTGGCCCTGGATGTACAGCTGGTCGCCGGAGCCGTCCGCCTCCTTGCCCTTGAAGAAGTGGTTGAAGCCGGTCTCGTACAGCCAGGCCGCCGACGCGAACGTCGCGATGTGGCCGCCGACGCCGTACTTCGAGCCCCGGGTCACCATCGCGGCGGCGTTCCACCGGTTCCACGCGGTGATCCGGCGCTCCAGCGCCTCGTCACCGGGGACGCCGGGTTCGCCGGACGTCGGGATGGTGTTGACGTAGTCCGTCTCCAGCAGCTTGGGCAGCGCGATGCCGGCGCCCTCGGCCCTCTCCAGCGTGCGGCGCATCAAGTACGCGGCCCGGTGAGGCCCGGCAGCCTTCGCGACAGCGTCCAAAGACGCCTGCCACTCGGCAGTCTCCTCCGGGTCACGGTCCGGGAGCTGGTCGAGCGCGCTCGGCTGGATGGCGTTGAGGTCGGTCATGTCGCCGCCTTCCTGGTCGAAGGGGGGTGCCCTTGGTCTTTGGCAGGACAGGGCGAGGACCTCGGTGGAGGTCCGTCGAGGACTGTAACCCCCTGATCGATGATCGATCAAAGGGGGGAAGGGTAAAACTCGTCGAACGGGAGAAAGTCGGCACAGGGTGCCTCCGGCGGAGACACCGGGTGCCGTCCCCTTCGGGGATTTGCGCAGGTGGGGGGTGCGTTCTGTAGTGCGGCGACTGCGGGCGGTGGGTGGCTGGTCGCGCCCACGCGGCGGAGCCGCATATCGATCAGCCCCGCGCCCCTGAAAGACGTGGTCGCGCTGATTTCTTCGTCTGCCGCTCGCGCTCAGCGCGGCCACCGGTCGAAAAGACGCGGCTGCGCCGAGCCCTCAGGCTGCCACCACAACCCCGTCTTTCAGGGGTGCGGGGCTGTGTTGATATGCGGCTACCGCCGCGTGGGCGCGACTGGCCAGGTATGGCCTTCACCCGGCATCCGGGCAGCACCCCGTCTTTCAGGGGCGCGGGGCTGTGTTGATATGCGGCTACCGCCGCGTGGGCGCGACCGGCCAGGTACGGCCTTCACCCGGCATCCGGGCAGCACCCAGTCCTTCAGGGGCGCGGGGAACTGCGCGACCAGCCACAACGCACCCGCACTCGCCAGATCACAGCACCACCCCACCCCTCACGCGCTAGGCGCACACCCCAGCACATGCGCCTTCACCAGATCCGCGATCCGAGGATCCCGCCTCTTGAACGCCGCCACCAACTCCTCGTGCTCCTCGGCGTAGGACTGCTGAACCGTCCCCAGCCAGCGGATCGACAACGCGGTGAACACCTCGATGCCCAGCCCCTCCCACGTGTGCAGCAGCACCGAGTTCCCCGCCGCCCGCACCAACTCGCGGTGAAAGGCGACAGTGTGCCGGACTTGCCCCGTCCCGTCCGACAACCGGTCCGCCTCGTAGAGGGCGGCGACATGGGGCTCAAGGGCGGAGCAGTCCGTGGCGAGACGATCCGCCGCCAGTTCAGCCGCGATCGCTTCAAGCCCCGCCCGCACGGGGTAGCTCTCCTCAAGGTCCGCCGCCGTCAGGTTCCGCACCCGCACACCCTTGTTCGGCGCGGACTCGATCAGCCGAAGAGACTCCAGCTCACGCAACGCCTCCCGCACCGGCGTCTGGCTGACCTCCAGCTCCGTCGCGATCCGCCGCTCCACGATCCGCTCGCCCGGCTTCCAGCGCCCACTGACGATCCCCTCCACGATGTGCTCGCGGATCTGCTCGCGCAGCGAGTGGACGACGGGCGCGGTCATGTGGGCTCCTTAAGGCGTTTGACGTTTAGACCATAAGGCCGGGAGCCGCCGCAGGCAGGGCACGCGGGTGCCCTTTTACGCAGGTGAGACGAGACTTACATGGCGCCTACGCGGGGGGACGACGACGCCCCCGCCGGAGGAATTCCGGCGGGGGCGTCGTCGTCCAGCAGGAGTTACAGACCGAGTTCAACCTCGTTGAGATCCCCAGCCCTGTGCAGGGCTGCCACGATCAGAGCCCGAGCTCGACCTCGAACTCGCCCGCCTCCAGGATCGCCTTGACGGCCGTCAGGTAACGGGCCGCGTCGGCGCCGTCGACCAGACGGTGGTCGTAGGACAGCGTCAGGTACGTCATGTCGCGGACGGCGATGACCGTACCCTCCTCGGTCTCCAGGACGGCCGGCCGCTTGACCGTGGCGCCGATACCGAGGATCGCGACCTGACCCGGCGGCACGATGATCGTGTCGAAGAGGGCCCCGCGCGAACCGGTGTTGGAGATCGTGAAGGTCGCCCCGGACAGCTCGTCCGGCGTGATCTTGCTGGCGCGGACCTTGCCGGCGAGGTCGGCGGTGGCCTTGGCGATACCGGCGAGGTTGAGACCGCCGGCGCCCTTGATGACCGGGGTCATCAGGCCCTTCTCGGAGTCCACCGCGATCCCGATGTTCTCGGAGTCGAAGTAGGTGATGGTCCCCTCGGCCTCGTTGATCTTCGCGTTGATGACCGGGTGCGCCTTGAGCGCCTGAGCCGCGGCCTTCACGAAGAACGGCATCGGCGAGAGCTTGACACCCTCACGCGCCGCGAAGGAGTCCTTCGCCTGCGCACGCAGCTTCATCAGCTTCGTGATGTCGACCTCGACGACCGAGGACAGCTGCGCCTGCTCGTGCAGCGCCTTGACCATGTTGTCGCCGATGACCTTGCGGATGCGCGGCATCTTGACGGTCTGGCCACGCAGCGGGGACGCCTCCAGGACCGGCGCCTTCTTGGCGGCGGCAACCGGAGCAGCGGCGGCGACCGGAGCCGGAGCGGCGGCGGCCTTCGCGGCCTCGGCAGCGGCGACGACGTCCTGCTTGCGGATCCGGCCACCGACACCGGTGCCCTTGACACGAACGGCGTGGCCATCCCCGCCACGACGAGCAAGGGCACGACGGGCCCCGCCACCAGCCCCCCGGCGATCTGCTGACCCGTCATCAACCGGGCGTTGGCGGTGCCGAG
>NZ_JBTYMC010000211.1:0-11835 GCF_054880855.1 Streptomyces sp. S6
GTCGGCGGCGGGCTGTCGCGGTGCCGCCGGGGGCGGAGGCGGACGAGGTGAGCCCGCAGGCGCCGCAGGCACCCCAGCTCCCGGCCCAGGTCTCGCATCCCGCACCCGGTCAGACCGGTCAGATCCCCCTCCCCCCGCAGCCCGGCCACACGGGGCACATCCCGTTGCCGCTTCCGGCGGAGGTGCCCGCGCCGCAGCCGTTGCCGGCCGAGGCGATGGGGTCCAAGCCGGACCCCAACTCCACGCAGGGCAGGGCGATCAGTGTGACGACGCTCGGGCAGGGTGTGCCGTTCACGCGGCAGGCGGCGCAGGTGCAGCAGCCGTCGGCGACGCCGCCCGGGGGGACGCCGAGTGCGGGGCGGCGGCGGAAGCTCGGGACGCCGCCGGGGCCGGAGGCCCGTCCGCATCCGCCGACCGAGCAGCCCATCGTCCCGGCGCAGTCGCTGCCGCACCCGTCGATGGCGGGGCAGACGCGGCTCGCGCCGGGGACGGACGGCGCCGGACGGTCGTACGCCATAGGGGCGCCCGACTCGAACGCCGCCGAGGGGCCGGAGCCGTTGGACGGGCCCGGTGGGGCCGTCGAGGTCGCCGATCCGCCGCGCCCGCAGCCGATGGACGACGAACTGCCCCCCGAACCGCTCGACAACCCGCGCCGGCTGTTGGTCTGGCCCGCGCCGGACGTGACGACGCAGCAGGCGCTCAGCGACCGCGGCTACCGTCCGGTGATCGTCAACTCCCGTGAGGAGGTCGACGCGCAGATCGCCGCGTTCCCGGCGGCCCTGTTCGTCGACCCGCTGACGGGGCCGATCACCCGTACGGCCCTCCAGTCGCTGCGGACGGCGGCCGTCGCTGCGGACGTTCCGGTGCTGGTCACGGCCGGTCTCGGGCAGGCGACCCGGGAGGCCGCGTACGGCGCGGACCCGGCCGTCCTGCTGAAGGCGCTCGCGCCCCGGGACAGCGAGCAGCATCCGCCGCGGGTCCTGCTGATCGAGGAGCACGCCGAGATCGCGCTCGCGCTGACGTCGACGTTGGAGCGGCGGGGCATGCAGGTCGCGCGGGCGGCGAGCGACGCGGACGCGGTGATGCTGGCGGGGCAGTTCCGGCCGAACCTGGTGGTCATGGACCTGATGCAGGTCGACCGTCGGCAGGCCGGGATTCTCGACTGGCTGCGGGCGAACGGGCAGCTCACACGGACGCCGTTGGTGGTGTACACGGCGGCTGTGGAGCAGCCGGATCTGCCTCGGCTCGCGTCCGGGGAGACGGTGCTGTTCCTTGCGGAGCGGTCGACGAGTGGTGAGGTGCAGTCGCGGATCGTGGATCTGCTGGCGCGGATCGGGACGAACTAGGGCCGGGCCCATGGCCTCACTTCGCGGCCAGCCTCCTCGCCGCCTCCCGGATCGACGACCGTAGGCGCGTGCGGTCGGTGTCTTCGTCGCCCGTCATGACGCGGGTCATCTGGGGGACGACGGTCATCCAGTTGGCGAGGGAGATGAGGAGGAAGAGGAGGTCGGCCGCGGGGATGGCGTCGGTGACCACGCCGCGCTCCTGGCCGTCCCTCATCGCGGCGATCTTCTCCGCGTAGTGCTCGCGGCGGGCCTGTTCGTCGGGGAGTTCGGCGGTGCCGTACTCGATGCCCTCCCAGTACAGGAGGCGCAGGAGTTCGGGGTGGGCCGCGTGGTAATCCATGAGGCGGTCGATCCAGCCCTCGATGTCGTCCGGGTCGACCGAGATGGCGGCGGCGAGCTCGACCATGCGGCGGCTGAGGACCTGCGTGAACAGCTCCGCCTTGTTGCCGTAGTAGACGTAGATGAGCTGCTTGTTCGCCTTCGCCTCGGCGGCGATGCGGTCGATGCGGGCGCCGGCGATGCCGTACCGGGCGAACTCGGTGGCGGCGGCGTCGAAGATGCGCGCCTTGGTCGCCTCGGGGTCTCTGACTGCCATGGGTTCAGGGTAGCGGGAACGAGAAAAAACCAACTGGTTGGTTGACAGGGAATGCGGCGGGCCTTCAGACTGTTGGGGCGACACATGGCAACCAACTGGTTGGTTGTACGAGTCTGGAGGGGGACCATGTCTGCTGTGTCACCGGTGTCCGCGCGGGTCGATGCCCGTTCCGGGGAGGCGCCCCCGCGCAACGCGCGGTTCCTGCTGCCGCTGATCGCCCTCTGCACGGCCGTCACCGCCGCGAACATCTACCTCGCCGCGCCCCTGCTCCCCCTCATCGCGCGGGACTTCGGCACCACCGCGTCCTCGGTCGCCTGGATCGCGTCCGTCGCACAGTTCGGTTACGCCACCGGGCTGCTGCTGTTCGCTCCGCTGGGGGACCGGGTGAACCGGCGGCGGATCGTCGCGGTGCTGTCCGTGGTGACGGCGGTGGCCATGGGCGGCGGTGCGCTCTCCGGCAGTGCCGGGATACTCGCGACGACCGTCTTCCTCGCCTCCGCCGCGACCGTCGTCCCCCAGCTCCTCGTCCCCCTCGTCGCCCAGCGCGCACCCGCCGACCGCCGGGCCCGGCATGTCGCCGCCGTCATCGCCGGGTTGTTCACCGGGATCGTCGCGGCTCGGGTCCTCGGGGGACTCGTGGGGCAGGCCTTCGGGTGGCGGTGGGCGTTCGTGGGAGCCGCTGTTCTGACGGCCGCACTGGGACTGCTGACCGCCTGGGCCCTCCCTCACGAACGGCCCGTACGCGACGGGGGTTCCCTCTTCTCCGGGCTGCTCGGGATGCCGGGGCTGGTCAGGAGGTCGCCTGAACTGTGGCGGGCCTGCGTCCGGCAGGCGGGGATGTACGGGGCCTGGTCCGCGTTGTGGACGTCGTTGGCGTTGCTGCTGACGGGGTCGGGCGCCGGGTACGGCATGTCCACCGCCACGGCGGGGCTCTTCGGCCTGTTCGGGCTCACCGCAAGCGTGGTCGCCCCCTTCGCCGGCGGCCTGGTCGACCGCTTCAGCGCCGGGCACGTGGTCCGGGGGGCGTACATCCTCGCCGCCCTCTCGATACCCCTCTTCTGGTGGGGCGGCTTCACACTGCCCGCCCTGTTCGTGGCGGCCGTCCTGATCCACGCGGCACTGGTGGCCTCCCACATAGGCAACCAGACCCTGGCCCTGACGACGACGCCGTCACCGGGGGTGGCCAACAGCGCGTACGTGGTGTCGGGGTTCGCGGGCGGAGCGACGGCGTCGGCGCTGGCGGGGGCCGCGTTCGGGGGGTTCGGGTGGGGCGGGGTTGTGGTGGTGGCGGGGGTTTGGCTGGGGGTGGGGTGGGGGGCGACTTTGAAGCGCCGGTGAGGTGGGGCCTTTCCTTCGGGGGTGCGGGGCTGTGTTCAATAGGTTCCGGCGCAGATCGTGGCAGTGGTGCGAGCGGCGTTTCCGCGAAAGTCCGCGATGGCCGAAGAGCGCGTTCGGCCCCGGCCGTCAGGCCATCGCAGACCTCCGCGTCACAGCTCCGGCACAAGCACGGTCAGCCGCAGCAGTTCGGCGACGGCAAGCACCGTAGGTATGGCGTACCACCAACGCCGCAGCCACTCGGCCTTGACGAACACCCAGGTCATAAGCGCCGTGATGACGGTGAGCGCCAGACCGAGACCGGACGCGAAGTTCGAGTGGGCGACGGTTTCGCTGTCCCAGGGGCCTGAGGGGTCGGCCAGGTACGCGATGAGGACGAGGTAGGCCGACACGAAATGGCCCACGGCCAGGGCGAAGCCGCACAGCACGGAGCCGGTCCCTGGCCCGGCACGGGTCGGAGGGGCGGAGGGGGGTGCCGAGGTGTTCACCCGAGTGCTTCCTTCGTGTGCTCCACGTTCTTGGCGAAACGCGGAAAGTCCGTCTCCAGCACGCCTTCTCCGCCTCCCCCCCTCCCAGACCGCCTACCTCAAAGCTCCGTAACCTCCAACTCCCCCTCCGCGTACCGACGCCGCAGCACCTTCTTGTCGAACTTCCCCACACTCGTCTTGGGCACAGCCTCGACCACCGTCCACCGCTCAGGCAGCTGCCACTTCGCGATACCCCCCTCGCCCGCGAGGAACTCCCGCAGTTCGGCGAAGCCGGCGGCGGCGCCCTCCTTCAACACCACGGTGGCAAGCGGCCGTTCCCCCCACTTCGTGTCCGGCACGGCGACAACGGCGGCCTCGGCGACGGCGGGATGTGCCATCAGCGCGTTCTCCAGGTCGACGGACGAGATCCACTCGCCCCCGGACTTGATGACGTCCTTGGCCCGGTCGGTGAGCGTGAGGAACCCGTCGGGAGAGATCGTCCCGACGTCCCCCGTCTTCAGCCACCCGTCCGCACTGAACTTGTCCTCGGGCCGCATCGGCTCGGCCCCGTTGTAGTAGGCCCCGGCGATCCAGGACCCCCGCACCTCCAACTCCCCCGCGGACTCCCCGTCCCACGGCAGCCGCTCACCCCCGGGCCCGGTGAGTCGCGCCTCGACCCCCGCGGGGAACCGCCCCTGCGTGAGCCGGTACCCGAACTCCTCGTCGGTGCCGACGACACGCGCGGGCGGCCGGGCGATCGTCCCGAGCGGGGACGTCTCGGTCATCCCCCACGCGTGGCAGACCCGCATCCCGAGTTCGTCGAACGCGGCCATGAGGGACGGCGGACACGCGGACCCCCCGATGGTGACCTGACCGAGACTGGACACCTCGCGCGGCCGAGCGGTCAGCTCGGCGAGCAGCCCCTGCCAGATCGTCGGCACGGCAGCCGCATGCGTCGGCTTCAGCGACTCGATCATCTCGGCGAGCGGAGCAGGCTGGAGGAACCGGTCCGGCATCAACATGTTCACGCCGGTCATGAAGGTCGCATGCGGCAGCCCCCAGGCGTTCACATGGAACTGCGGGACGACGATCAGCGACAGATCCTCATCCGTCAGCCCCATCGACTCCGCCATGTTGACCTGCATGGAGTGCAGATAGATCGACCGATGGCTGTACACGACCCCCTTGGGGTCCCCCGTAGTACCCGAGGTGTAGCACATCGCCGCCGCACTGCGTTCGTCCAGCTCAGGCCAGTCGTACTCCGTCGGCCGCCCGGCGATCAGCTCCTCGTACTCATGCACCCCGACGGAGACGTCCGCCAGCCCGGACCGGTCACCGGGCCCGGACACGACCACATGCTCGACGGTCCTGAGGTGCGGCAGCAGCGGAACCAGCAGCGGCAGCAGTGAGCCGTTGACGATGACGACCTTGTCCTGCGCGTGGTTCGCGACCCACACCAACTGCTCGGGAGGAAGCCGGAGGTTGAGGGTGTGCAGCACTGCCCCCATGGAGGGAATCGCGAAGTACGCCTCGACGTGCTCGGCGTTGTTCCACATGAGCGTCCCTATCCGCTCATCCCCGGTGACACCCAGCTCGTCCCGCAACGCGTGCGCCAGCTGCGCCGCCCGCCCACCGATCTCCGCGAACGTCCGCCGCTGCGGCTCCTCACCGGTCCACGTCGTCACCTGCGAGGAGCCGTGGATCGTGGCCCCGTGCGTCAGAATCCTCGAAATCAGCAGCGGTACGTCCTGCATCGTGCTCTGCACGGCGATCCTCCCGGGCGACATTGCCTGCGACGGAACTGGTGAGGCCGATTCTGCTCACATACCGGGCGGTATGTCACTAGGGAGGGGCCGATCGATCCATTCACATTAAAGCGGAGGTCAAGTTGCCTGATGGGGCCGTGACGAGACGGCCCCCGTGCGTCACCGCACCCCTACCTCACGCACTCTCCCGCATCACATCAGCAAACGCTTCCACCCCGAACGGGGCGCCCTCATAGGTGTACGGATACTCCAGCCCCGCCGCCGCATAGGCCGCCGCCCGCCGCCGCTCCCTCTGCAACTCGACTTCCGCCGCCTCAGCCCACGCCCGAGCCTCCGCCTGCCGCCGGAAAATCGCCGCAGCCTCTTCCTTGGACGGCGAGGTCCAGGGTCGTGACCAGGGGCTTTCGGGGATGACCGGCTGGGGCGCGGGGGCCGCAACGCGTTGTACACAGCACTTGCGGCGCCTGCCCGTAGCGGGCAGGAGAAGCGCGATCAGGGTACGCAGGCACGCCAAGATGGCATGCGCGATAGAGTTGCGCATGGCGACAGATTCCTTGTCAGGTGGTTGTCGTCAGGCCCCTTCAGCAGAGTGTTGTCGCACTCTGAGTCCTGGAGGGGCCACTTTTTGTTGTTGTTGAGGAGCACCGTAGCACCGAGATCACGGAGTTGAAGCAAATCCCAGCGAACTGCGCAACTTTTTCCGGGGGTTGGCGGGTGGCATCATCGGGCGATCCTGGCTGAGGAAGAAGCGCGCCGACTGGTGCTGGCGGAGATCGACGGCGCCCGAGGCGCAACGGTCCCTTCCTGGTGGACCGCAAGAACGAGCGGTTGCTTCGAACTTCCACCGGCATTCCCGTAGCCCGCCAAGTCGCCGACTACGAACGCCGACTACGGCGCGAGACCCATGCTCGGAACCTGGCAGCGAAACGACCGCCGCAACGAGCCTCTTTCCAGTGAGGAACTGGACGTGGGTGACCCCGACCACCCGTGCTACCTGAACTTGTCCCGGGTACCGGAACCCGGGGTCCATTTTGATGTCTACCGGCGCCCGTGGCCGAACTGGGCCGGGATCATGACTTCAGTCCCGCGCCAACCCCAGCTCAGGATCCTCCCGCAGCTTCCCGAGCGCCCGGGACACGGCCGACTTGACCGTGCCGACCGACACCCCGAGGACCTCCGCCGTCTGCGCCTCGCTGAGGTCCTCGTAGTAGCGGAGGACGACCATGGCTCGCTGGCGGGCGGGGAGCTTCAGGATGGCTCGCCACATCGCGTCGTGGAGGGCCTGGTGTTCGGCGGGGTCTTCGAGGCCGGTGGTGAGGGGCGGCTCGGGGAGTTCGTCGCAGGTGAACTCGTCCACCTTGCGTTTGCGCCACTGGGATGTGCGGGTGTTCAGGAGGGCGCGGCGGACGTAGCCGTCGAGGGCGCGGTGGTCCTCGATGCGGTCCCAGGCGACGTACGTTTTCGTGAGGGCGGTCTGGAGCAGGTCCTCCGCGTCGCACGGGTTCGCGGTCAGCGAGCGGGCCGTGCGCAGGAGCACCGGCTGGCGGTCCCGGACGTAGGACGCGAAGGACGGGTATCCGGGGCGGGCGGTGGTCCGCGCCGGGCCGATCGAAGCGCTGGTGCAGACGGGTGTGGTCATGCCTCCACGCTAGGAGGGAGAGCGCGTGGTCCGGATCGCCCGCAGGTCCCGAAGAAAGGTCCCCCTCAGGTTGTAGGGGTGGGGTGCGCCCCACCTCCTGAAGGTGGAGCGGAAAGACCTGGGTAGTACGGGATGACCCTTGGGGAATCGGCCGTCCGCTCCGTGGGGATCAGCTGTCCGTCGTGAGGACCAGGCCGGAGGTGGGTACTCCGGTACCGGCCGTCACGAGTGCCGTCTCGGCGCCGGAAACCTGGTTCACCGCTGTTCCGCGCAGTTGTCGTACGGCTTCGGCGATGCCGTTCATGCCGTGCAGGTACGCCTCGCCGAGCTGTCCGCCGTGTGTGTTGAGGGGGAGGGTGTCCGCCGCGACGAACCCTGAGGCGTCTCCGGGTCCGCAGAAGCCGAACGCCTCCAGCTGCATGAGGACGTACGGGGTGAAGTGGTCGTACAGGATCGCCACGTCGATGTCGTCCGGGGTGAGGGTGGAGGCCGTCCAGAGGCGGTCCGCGACCGCCGCCATCTCGGGGAGGGTGGCGAGGTCGCCCCGGTAGAAGCCCGTCATCTGCTCCTGCCCCTTCGCCGCGCCCTGCGCCGCCGCCGCGACCAGCACCGGGGGGTTCGGCAGGTCCCGGGCGCGCTCCGGCGTCGTCACGATCAGGGCCTGGGCGCCGTCCGTCTCCTGGCAGCAGTCCAGAAGTCGTAGGGGTTCGACGATCCACCTCGACGCGGCGTGGTCCTCCAGGGTGATGGGACGGCCGTAGAAGTACGCGGCCGGGTTCGTCGCCGCGTGCCTCCTGTCGACGACGGCCACCTGGCCGAACGCGTCCGGGGTCAGCCCGTACGTGTGCAGGTACCTCTGCGCCGTCATCGCCACCCACGACGCGGGCGTCAGCAGCCCGAACGGCAGCGTCCACCCCAGCGCGACGCCCTCCGCGGAGGGTTCCCTGTGCGTCACCCCGGCCCCGAACCGGCGCCCCGACCTCTCGTTGAACGCGCGATAGCAGACGACGACCTCGGCGACGCCGGTCGCGACGGCCATGGCGGCTTGGAGCACGGTCCCACAGGCGGCGCCGCCCCCGTAGTGCACCCGCGAAAAGTAGCCCAACTCCCCTATCCCGCACGCCTGCGCGACGCTCACCTCAGGATTCGTGTCCATCGTGAACGTCACCATCCCGTCCACGTCCGCCGGCTTCAGCCCGGCGTCCTCTATCGCCGCACGCACGGCTTCCGCGGCCAGCCTCAGCTCGCTTCTGCCGGAGTTCTTGGAGAACTCGGTGGCGCCTATGCCGGTTATGGCGGCGCGGTTGGAGAGGGGGTGAGGGGGAGCGGGAGGCATCGGGGCTCCTTGGGGGTGGGCCTTGGTGGGAGCGAGAGGGGAGGGCGGGTGTGGGGCCGGTCTTGGTGGGGTGAGGGTCCGGTGGGGGCTGGGGTGGGGGCGTTTCGCTCACCCGCGCTGGCGGGGTGCCTCCCCCAAGCTCTTCGAGCAGGGGGTACCTCCAGCCCACCCGTGCCGTCCCACGGGGGTACCTCCCTGGCCCATAGGGCGCTGGGGCTGGTTCATGTTGCGGTGTCCGCGCCCGGTGGCCTGGGCTCGTCCGCCTCTGTCCTCAAGGCCGGCGGCCCGTTCTCGTCGCCGGATGTGCTCGCGTCCGTACCCGCCGGACCGGAGCCACCGCCCGCGCTTCCGGCACCCGTGTCCCCCGCCTCGGCCCCACCGGCAGCCCCCCGGCTCTCGCCCGCCGGATCGATCGTGCCGTCAGCCCTCCCGGTGCCCTCACCCACCACCACCCTCGCCGTCCCCGTCACATGTCGGCCCAACCTGTTGTCGCCGGTGACCCGGACCGTCAGTTCGCGGCCTTCGGCCTGTTGCACCTCACCTCTCAAGTGGAGGGTGTCGCCGGGGTAGTTGGGGGCGCCCAGGCGGATGGACAGGGTGCGGAGGCGGGCTGTGGGGCCGAAGTGGTCGGTGAGGTAGCGGCTGATGAGGCCGTTGGTGGTGAGGATGTTCATGAAGATGTCGGGGGAGCCCTTCGCGCGGGCGGCGTCGGGGTCGTGGTGGACGTCCTGGTAGTCGCGGGAGGCGATGGCACCGGCGACGATGAGGGTGCGGGTGATCTCGATGTCCAGTGGGGGGAGTTCGACAGGGTTCATACCGGGTCCTCTCCCGCCCGGAACACCGGCAGCGTCAACTCGTCGTCGTACGCGTGGAATTCGAGGGTCACCGGCAGGCCGATGCGGACCTTGTCGTAGGGGATGCCGATCACGTTGCTCACCAGCCGTACCCCTTCGGCGAGTTGGACGAGGGCGACGGCGTACGGGGGGGCGAAGGCGGGGAACGGGGGGTGGTGCATGACGACGTAGGAGTGGACCGTGCCTTCGCCGTTCGCCTCGACGGTGTCCCAGTCGGGTGAGCCGCATTCGACGCAGCCGGGGATCCAGGGGAGGCGGAGGGTGGCGCAGCGGACGCAGCGCTGGATGAGGAGACGGTGGTCGTGAACGCCTTGCCAGAAAGGGGAGTTGTCGCGGTTGATCACAGGGCGGGGGCGGCGCGGGGTCTCCACGGGACGGCTCCGCGCCGGCGCGTACTTGAGGATGCGGAACCGGTGCGTACCGGCCAACTCCCCGTCCCCGCACCGGACATCGGTCCGGGTCGTGACGAAGTACCCCCACCCCAGCTTCGTCGACTTCCGCCCCGACACCGACTCGATCACAGAGTCGAAGGAGACCCGCTCCCCGATCCGCAGCGGCCGGACGTACTCCTGCTCGGAGTCGGTGGCGACGACGGCCGTGCACCCCAACTCGTCGAGCAGCGCGAGGAGTTGCTCGTAGGTCTCGGTGCGGGACGAGTGCCCCGAGAGCCCGCCCATCGTCCAGACCTGGAGCATCGCGGGCGGGACGATCGCGTCGGGCCCGGCGTACGCGGGGTTCGTGTCGCCGAGCGCCTCGCACCAGTGGCGGATCATCGCGGCGTCGACGGGGTCCTTGGCGATCCCGGCGACGGCGGCGGGCCGGCCCTCGTACTCCTTGAGCCGCCGCTCGACGTCTTCTTCACGCACGGCACCCTCCCCTCCCGAAACGGTTTCTGACTGTCCGTCAGATGGCGTGGACTGTCAAGAACGGAAAGAGAGTTCACCGACCCCGGTCACACTCCGCCCACACCGAAACGCCTGCGCGGCGAAGCCCGAAAGCCTCGCCGCGCAGGCGCTTCACCACCCCGGTGAGCACACCCCACACCTGGCCGGGGAGCCGGTACCGGTGCGCCGGCCCCCTTCGGTCAGCGGGTCACCACCACAGCGGCGCGAAGGTGACCTGGACGTTGTGGTTGCCCTGGTTGATGGACGTGAACGCGGACCCGTTCACCTGGGCCGTGTTGTTCTGGTTGCTCGCGCCGGAACCCACGGCGTTCTGCTGCGTGGTGGCCGAGTTGCCGTTGTTGTCGCCGGCCACACCGCTCCCGATGATGCTGGCGACGCCCGCGTTCGATCCGTCGTCCGCGAAGCCGCCGTTGTCCGCCGCCGCGACGCCGGTGAAGAGAGCGGCGGCGAGCGGGAGGGCGGAGACAGCGGCGACGATGCGGGCGGTACGGATGCTTGCCATGTTGTTCCTCCAGAGAACAAGAGACGTACCGGCCTGAGGCCGGGTGATGCGTGAACTACGGCTGTTACCGGGGCAGTTGGCCGACCGCCTCGGCGCTTGTGACGACGTCGCGAGATCAGAGTTGCCCACCGGACCCCCACGGAACCACCCCGGACGGCATGATTAGCACGCAAGCGTGATGACCAGTCGATAAACCCCTTTCACTACCGTTCTTCGCGGAGTTGCACGTCCCGGGCGTGCCGGAATCGCCGTATCCCGTACGCCGCTTGGGGTGAAGCGTTCCGGCACCGGCACCGGCACCCGCATCCCCGAGGGCCTGCCGAGTCTGCGCCCCCTCCCGATTTTCGAACGAGTGTGCGAAACTTGAGCCATGGCCACCACCGACCGGCAGGCCACCACGCTGGCCCTGGCACACGCACTCTCGGCCGCCGAACGCGGCCTGGCCGTCATCCCCCTGTCCCGCACGAAGCTCCCGGCCCTCCGTTCCCCCCACCGCCTCGACCCGCCCGGCACCCCGCAGTGCCACGGCGAATGCGGCCGTCCCGGCCACGGCGTCTACGACGCGACGACCGACCCCGCCCGGATCCGCGCCCTGTTCGCCGTGGCCCCCTGGGCGACCGGCTACGGCATCGCCTGCGGACTGGCTCCGCACCACTTGATCGGCATCGACCTCGACACCAAGGGCGACACCGACTCCACCGCCGCGCTAAGGGAGTTGGCGCTGCGCCACCTCTTCACGATCCCGCCGACGGTCGTCGTCCTCACCCCCTCCGGCGGCCGGCACCTCTGGCTCACCGGCCCAGCCGACGTCGTCGTCCCGAACTCCGCGAGCCGTCTCGCGCCCGGGATCGACATCCGGGGCGCCGGCGGGTACCTGGTCGGGCCGGGCTCCCGTACGGACGGCGGCGTCTACTCGACCGCCCCCGGTACGACCCACCTCGCGCCCGCGCCCTGCCCGCGCACGCTGCTGCGCCTCCTGGTCCTCGACCTCCCCCCGCACGCGCCGCCGGACGAATACCTGGCCAGGCGTGCCGAGTTGGGCGCCGAGGAGGTCAACCGCCGTTTCCTGCACGCCTCCCGGACCCACACC
>NZ_JBTYMC010000212.1:0-11824 GCF_054880855.1 Streptomyces sp. S6
GGCACCCCGGAGCGCCTCGGCCGCCCGCGACGCCGCGAGAGGGCCTGCTCCTCGGCGTCCTCGGCGTCGTACGCCTCGCCCTGGGCCGTCCGCCGGCGCGGTCGCCCGGGGAGCGCCTCGCGCCACTGCTCGTCGTAGCGCGCGTCGTCGTCACCGAACTCGTCGTAGTCGTCTTCGTTCGGGTCGTGCAGGATGCCCAGCTTGACGCCGAGGAGGCGCAGGCGCTGCGGGATCGCGTTGACCGGGGTGGCGGTGACGACGAGCAGCCCGAAGACCGTCAGCAGGACGAGGAGGGGGACGGCGAGGACCTCGGTCATCGTGAACGTCAGCGGAGTCGCCGCCGCCCACCCGACGAGCCCACCGGCGTCCCTTATGGCCTGCATCCCGGCACTGCGCGCGGGCGACCCGCACGCGATGTGGACCTGCCCGAGGACGCCGATCAGCAGCGCGGACAGCCCGATGACGATACGACCGTTGGCCTCCGGTTTCTCCGGGTGCCGCACGAAGCGTACGGCGATCACCGCGAGGAGGACCGGCACGAGGAGGTCGAGCCGTCCGAAGGCACCGGTCACCAGGATCTCGACGAGATCTCCGACGGGCCCCCTGAGGTCGGCCCAGGTGCCCGCCGCGACGATCAGCGCGAGCCCGAACAGCAGCAGCGCGACGCCGTCCTTGCGGTGCGCCGGGTCCAAGTTCTTCGCCCCGTTCCCTATCCCCCGGAACACGGCCCCCACAGCGTGCGCGAGCCCCAGCCACAGGGCGCGTACGAGGCGGTAGACACCGCCCGTGGGACTCGGCGCCGGCTTGGGCGCGGCCTTCTTCGCCGCGACCTTCCTGGCAGGCGCCTTCTTCGCCGGCGCTTTCCTCGCCACGGCCTTCTTCGCCGGAGCCTTCGCCGGAGCAGCGGCCTTCTTGGCGGGCTGCTTCTTGGCTGCGGAGGGACGTGAGGCCATGGGTGTGAGAGTACCGGCGGAAACAACACAGGACACGTGTGCCTACAGCTTCACCCGTACGTGTCGCCTCCGGAGAGCCCTCAAACTGACGCTCAGCCTGAAGGGCTTCCCGGCAAGGGAGTTAAAACCACCGAAGCACTCACGACCACCCGGCTACGGGCAACCGCGCCGCACCCACTCTCCCCACCGCCACCCAGCTGCGGGCAGTCGTGCCTCCCCCAGTGCCCTAAGGGCCTGGGAGGTACCCCCATGGGGCGGCACGGGTGGGCGCAGCGGCACCCCGCAAGCGCGGGTGAGCGAAACGCCCCCCACCCCAGCCCACCCGAACCCGCACCGAACACAGCCCGCTCAGCCCTGAGAAGGCACCGTAGGAGCCCCTCCCCCCGCCCCGGGCTCCAGCGCGTCCAACGCCCGCCGCAACCCCGTCAGCTTCCGCTCAAGATGCGCCGCGGTGGCCACAGCCGCCGCATCCGCCGAATCGTCGTCCAACTGCTTGGACAACGCCTCGGCCTGCTCCTCGACCGCGGCGAGACGCGCGGACAGCTCGGCGAGCAGCCCGGGCGCCTCCTTCCCCCCGTCGACCCCCGGCCGCCCGCTCCCGTCGAGCTGGAGCCGCAACAGCGCCGCCTGCTCCCGAAGCTGACAGTTCTTCATGTACAGCTCGACGAACACCGAGACCTTCGCCCGCAGCACCCACGGGTCGAACGGCTTGGAGATGTAGTCCACCGCCCCGGCCGCATACCCCCGGAAGGTGTGATGCGGACCGTGGTTGATCGCGGTGAGGAAGATGATCGGGATGTCCCTGGTCCGCTCCCGACGCTTGATGTGCGCGGCCGTCTCGAATCCATCCATTCCCGGCATCTGGACGTCCAGCAGAATGACCGCGAAGTCGTCCGTCAGCAGTGCTTTGAGCGCCTCTTCCCCGGACGATGCCCGCACCAGTGTCTGATCCAGCGCCGAGAGGATCGCCTCCAGCGCCAGCAGATTCTCCGGCCGGTCATCGACCAGGAGGATCTTGGCCTTCTGCACCATGGCCCGCCCTCCTCGCCCCGGCAGTGCACCGGGCGCCGCCCCTGGGGACGACTCCTTTGCGCCGCCCTTCCTTGTGCCGGTCATGGTAGCCGTACCCCGACCGCCGCCACACCCTGTCACCGCGATGTCACAGTGCACGTAGCAGGAACGCAGCGGGAGACCAGAAGGTTCCCCGAACACCGTCCCGCTGCCCCGCGCCGGCCACCCTGAGTCAGCGCCTCACGGCACCTTCACACACTCCCCCTCACCCTTCCCGCATCCACTGCACCATCACGGACAGCAGATGGTCCGGGTCCACCGGCTTGGTCACATAGTCGGACGCGCCGGACTCAAGGGCCTTCTCCCGGTCGCCCTTCATCGCCTTCGCGGTGAGCGCGATGATCGGCAGCCCCGAGAACTGCGGCATCCTGCGGATCGCCGACGTCGTCGCGTAGCCGTCCATCTCCGGCATCATGATGTCCATCAGGACGACCGCGACGTCGTCGTGCTGCTCCAGCACCTCGATGCCCTCCCGGCCGTTCTCGGCGTACAGGACCGACAGCCCGTGCTGCTCCAGGACGCTGGTGAGCGCGAACACGTTGCGGATGTCGTCGTCGACGATGAGCACCTTGTCGCCGCCGAACCGGATGTGCACGCGCGTGTGCGCCGTGTGCTCCCCGTTCTCCTCGCCGGACGCGGACCGCCGCCGGCGCCGGAAGAGCGCCGCCGCCCCGTTCTGCGTCTCGTGGTACGACTTCACCTCGGCCGGCGTCTCGATCTCCGGCGGCGCGGGTGCCGCCGCCTCGGTGAGCGCCAGGAGCCCGTTCTCGGAGGCCACCAGATCGCCCGCCTCCAGCGCCGGCACGACCTGCTGGTAGCCCTGCGGAGGCAGCTCGCTGGCGCGCACCGGCAGGTACAGGGTGAACGTGGAGCCGCGGCCGGGCTCGCTCTGGGCGTAGATCTCGCCGCCGAGCAGCTGCGCGATCTCCCGCGAGATGGACAGGCCGAGCCCCGTGCCGCCGTACTTGCGGCTGGTCGTCCCGTCGGCCTGCTTGAACGCCTCGAAGATCACCCGCATCTTGCTCGCCGCGATCCCGATGCCGGTGTCGGTCACGGAGAACGCGATCAGCGGGGCGTCCGCGTCGGTCAGCGAACCCGCCTCCAGGAGCTGTTCCCGGATCACCACCGGGACGTCCGCTCCGGCGGGCCTGATCACCAGCTCCACGGAGCCGGAGTCGGTGAACTTGACCGCGTTGGACAGCAGGTTGCGCAGCACCTGGAGGAGGCGCTGCTCGTCGGTGTGGAGGGTGGCGGGCAGCTCCGGGGAGACCCGTACGGACAGGTCGAGGCCCTTCTCGGCGGTCAGCGGCCGGAAGGTGGCCTCCACGTAGTCCACGAGCTGCACGAGGGCGATCCGGGTCGGGGAGACGTCCATCTTGCCCGCCTCGACCTTCGACAGGTCGAGGATGTCGTTGATGAGCTGGAGCAGGTCGGAACCGGCGCCGTGGATCGTCTCGGCGAACTCGACCTGCTTCGGGGAGAGGTTGCCCTCGGCGTTGTCGGCGAGCAGTTTCGCGAGGATGAGCAGCGAGTTGAGCGGGGTGCGCAGCTCGTGCGACATGTTCGCGAGGAACTCGCTCTTGTACCGCATGGACACGGCGAGTTGCTCGGCACGCTCCTCCAGGACCTGCCGGGCCTCCTCGATCTCGGTGTTCTTCACCTCGATGTCCCGGTTCTGCCGGGCCAGCAGCTCGGCCTTCTCCCCCAGCTCGGCGTTGGACGCCTGGAGCGCCTTCTGCCGCTGCTCCAGCTCTCCCGAGCGCTCCTGGAGCTGTTCCGCCAGCTCCTGCGACTGCTTCAGCAGGCGTTCCGTCTTGGTGCTGACGGAGATCGTGTTGACGCTGGTCGCAATCATCTCGGCGACCTGGCTGAGGAAGTCCTTCTGGATCTGCGTGAACTCCCCGAAGGACGCCAGCTCGATCACACCGAGCACCTTGCCCTCGAACAGCACCGGCAGGACGATCACCTGCGCGGGCGGCGCCTCCCCGAGCCCCGAGGAGATCTTCAGGTAGCCGCTGGGCGCGTTGGAGACGAGGATGGTGCGCTTCTCCAGCGCGGCCGTCCCCACGAGCGCCTCACCGGGCTTGAACGACGTCGGCATGGACCCCATCGAGTAGCCGTACGACCCGAGCATCCGCAGCTCGTACTGGTCGGGTCCGGCGTCGGAGACCGGCATGCTCAGGAAGAACGCGCCGTGCTGGGCGGCGACCAGGGGCGGCAGCTCGCTCATGATCAGCGAGGCGACGTCCACCTGGTCCCGGCGGCCCTGCAACAGGGCAGCCGCGCGCGCGAGGTTGCCCTTCAGCCAGTCCTGCTCCTTGTTCGCGATCGTCGTGTCGCGCAGGTTGGCGATCATCTTGTTGATGGTGTCCTGGAGCTCCTGGATCTCCCCGGACGAGTCCACGTCGATCTTCAGGCTCAGGTCGCCCCGGGTCACCGCGCTCGCCACCCGGGACATCGCGCGCACCTGCCGGGTCAGATTCCCGGCCATCTCGTTCACGGACTCCGTGAGGTCGCGCCACGTGCCGTCGACATCGCGCACGCGCGCCTGCCCGCCGAGAGCCCCTTCGGTGCCCACCTCGCGGGCCACGCGGGTGACCTCCTCGGCGAACGACGACAGCTGGTCGACCATCGTGTTGATCGTCGTCTTCAGCTCAAGGATCTCGCCGCGCGCGTCGATGTCGATCTTCTTGGTCAAGTCACCCTTCGCGATGGCCGTCGTCACCATCGCGATGTTGCGGACCTGCCCGGTCAGGTTGGACGCCATCTGGTTCACCGACTCGGTGAGGTCCTTCCAGGTGCCCGACACGCCCGGTACGTGCGCCTGGCCGCCCAGGATGCCGTCCGTGCCCACCTCGCGGGCCACCTTGGTGACCTGATCGGCGAACGAACTGAGCGTCTTCACCATGGTGTTGAAGGTATCGGCGAGCTGCTGCACCTCGCCCCGCGCCTCGATCGTCACCTGCCGCGTCAGGTCGCCGTTGGCGACGGCCGCCGCGACCTGGGAGATGTTGCGCACCTGCATGGTCAGGTTCTTGGCCATCAGGTTGACGTTGCCGCTGAGGTCCTTCCAGATGCCCGTGACCCCGGGGACGTGCGCCTGCCCGCCCAGGATGCCCTCGGTGCCCACCTCGCGGGCCACCCGGGTCACCTGCTCGGCGAACGACGACAGCTGATCGACCATCGTGTTGACCGTCGTGACGAGCTCAAGGATCTCGCCCTTGGCGTCGACAGTGATCTTCTTGGACAGGTCGCCCTTGGCGACGGCGGTGGTGACCTCGGCGATGTTGCGGAGCTGGGTGGTCAGGTTGTTCGCCATGAAGTTCACGGACTGCGTGAGGTCCTTCCAGGTGCCCGAGACACCCTGCACCTCCGCCTGGCCGCCGAGGATGCCCTCGGTACCCACCTCACGCGCGACCCGGGTCACCTGCTCCGCGAACGACGACAGCTGGTCGACCATCGTGTTCAGCGTGTTCTTCAGCTCCAGGATCTCCCCGCGCGCGTCCACGGTGATCTTCTGCGAGAGGTCACCGCGCGCGACCGCCGTGGCGACCTGCGCGATGTTGCGGACCTGCCCGGTCAGGTTGCCCGCCATGCCGTTCACGGAGTCCGTGAGGTCCCGCCACACCCCGGCCACCCCGGGCACCTGCGCCTGCCCGCCCAGCCGCCCGTCGGTGCCCACCTCGCGGGCCACCCGGGTCACCTGCTCGGCGAACGACGACAGCTGGTCGACCATCGTGTTGATGGTGTTCTTCAGCTCCAGGATCTCCCCGCGCGCGTCGACGTCGATCTTCTGCGAGAGGTCACCGAGCGCCACGGCTGTCGTCACCTGAGCGATCTGACGCACCTGAGAGGTCAGATTCCCGGCCATGAAGTTGACGGAATCGGTCAGTTCCTTCCACGTTCCTGACACCCCGTCCACCCGCGCCTGCCCGCCCAGCCGCCCCTCCGTACCCACGTCCCGGGCCACCTTCGTGACCTGGTCGGCGAAGAGCGACAGCTGGTCGACCATCCGGTTCACGGTGTTCTTCAGTTCCAGCATCTCGCCGGCCACGTCGACGGTCACCTTCTGCGACAGGTCACCGTTCGCCACCGCCGTCGTCACCTGGGCGATGTTGCGGACCTGCCCGGTCAGGTTGCGGAACGCCGTGTTGACGGAGTCCGTCAGGTCCTTCCACGTCCCGGCCGCCCCGGACACCTGCGCCTGCCCGCCCAGCTCACCCTCGACGCCGATCTCCCGCGCCACCCGGGTCACTTCGGCACCGAACGCCGAGAGCTGGTCCACCATCCCGTTGACGGTGTTCTTCAGCTCCAGCATCTCGCCGGCCACGTCGACGGTCACCTTCTGCGACAGATCGCCGTTGGCCACGGCCGTCGTCACATAGGCGATGTCCCGCACCTGCGTGGTGAGGTTGCGGAACACCGTGTTGACCGAGTCCGTCAGGTCCTTCCAGGTCCCCGACACACCGGGGACGTTCGCCTGCCCGCCCAGGCGTCCCTCGGAGCCGGTCTCGTTGGCGACCCGCGTCACTTCGTCCGCGAAGATCCGCAGCGTCTCCGTCATCTGGTTGATCGTGTCCGCGAGCTGCGCGACCTCCCCGCGCGCGGGGACCGTCACCTTGCGGGACAGGTCACCGTTGGCGACGGCCGTCGTCACCTCGGAGATCCCGCGCACCTGTGCCGTCAGGTTCCCGGCCATGGTGTTCACGGAGTCGGTGAGCTCCTTCCACACCCCGTCCACGCCCCGCACCTGCGCCTGCCCGCCGAGGATGCCCTCGGTACCCACCTCACGCGCGACCCGGGTCACCTCGGAGGAGAACGCGGAGAGCCGGTCGACCATCGCGTTGACGGTCTCCTTCAGCTCCAGCATCTCGCCGGCCACGTGGACGGTGACCTTCCGCGACAGATCGCCGTTGGCCACGGCTGTCGTCACGAGCGCGATATCGCGCACCTGCGCGGTCAAACGATCCGCCATCGTGTTGACCGATTCGGTCAAGTCCTTCCACGAACCGGACATTCCACGAACCTGCGCCTGCCCGCCGAGCTTGCCCTCGGTGCCCACCTCGCTGGCCACGCGCGTGACCTCGTCCGTGAACGTGGACAACTGGTCGACCAGGTTGTTGACGACCCGCCCGACCTTCAGGAACTCGCCCCGCAGCGGATGCCCCGCCCCCTCCGGGAGGTGCGCCCGCAGCTCCATGCGCGGCGACAGATCGCCCTCCGCGACCGCCGACAGCACCCGGCTGACCTCGGAGACCGGCCGCGCGAGATCGTCGACCAGCGAGTTCGAGGCGTCGATGGCCGCGGCCCACGACCCCTCGCAGACACCCGTGTCCAGCCGCTCGGTGAGCTTGCCCTCACGGCCCACCATGCGCCGCACGCGCGCCAGCTCACCCGTCAGATGCAGGTTCCGGTCGGCCACCTCGTTGTAGACGGCCGCGATCTCCGACATCACGCCGTCGCCGGACACCGTGAGCCGCTTGCGGAAGTTCCCGTCCCGCATGGACACCAGGGCCGCCAGGAGCCGGTTCAGGGCAGCCGTGTCGACCACGGTCGTCCCTCCCGCGCGCGCGGCGCGCGGACCGCTCCTGACACGCGCCTTCGTGCCCCGCGTCGCTGCGCCAGACTCCACTTGTCCCTCCCGCACGGGTCGACCCCTACCAGTACTGCCGCGTATCGCAGCCCGATGTAATCAGGCCACAGTGAAGGCTGCTGCCCGACGTACACGGAAGACACCCAGTCTGCCCGGACCTTCACAAGAAGCTTGCCCAGTGTTTCACCCTCGACGAACACGGCCATAACACTTCGGCGGCTGCGCACACCGTCCGCACAATCCGGGGGCGGGAACACGGGCGACCGGCATCCGCGCCACCCCGGAAGGTCAGTAACCTTGCACTGGCTGTCCAGCCGCGCCGGCCCGACCCGGCCTGGGCGGTGGCACCAGCACGAGCGGGCAGCGGAGGGGCGGCCGACGTAATGACCACCGGACTGATTCCCGGGGGACAGCCCCCGGACCCCCGGCCCGCCGGCCCACGCCCGCCCCAGCCACGCCACCCGGACGACCGGGAAGCACTGTCCGCCGACGACCGGCCGAGGAGTTCTGTGATCACCGCGCGCGCGGCTGCCAGTTTCGAGCCTGCGGGACGGTCGGTCGCGACCGCCCGCGCCTTCGTCCGCGACACCCTCCAGGGGTGGGGCTTCGCCGACATCGTGGACGACGCCGTCGTCCTCACCAGCGAACTCGTCACCAACGCCGTCATCCACGCGGGCACCCACGCCGACGTCCTGTGCCTGCGCAGCGACGACGGCGTACGCATCGAGGTCTCCGACCGCTACCCGGAGCGCGAGATCCCCCTCCAGGGCGCGCTGCCCGCCATGAGCAACCCCGACCGCGAGGGCGGACGCGGACTCCAGCTCTGCTCGGCGATCGCGGGCCGCTGGGGCGTCGAGTACGCGCCCACCCACAAGAACGTCTGGTTCCAGCTCGCCCTGCCCGAACGCGCGGTGGGCACCCGCGCGGCCGGCCCCTCCCTCCCGGTCGGCCTGCTGCCGCTCACCGACGGCCGGGTACGGGTCGCCGTCGTCCAGATCGACCGCACGGGCGCGATCTCCGCCTGGAACGAGGACGCCGACGACATCTTCGGCTACCCCGCCGACCAGGTCATCGGCAAACCCCTCACCGACCTCGCCGCCTGGCCGCACACCCCGGGCACCGCCACCGGCATCGCCGAGGCCCTCCAGCTCTCCCGCTGGGAGGGCAGCTACGGCATCCGCGGCGCCGACGGCCGCGTCACCCCCGTCTACGCCTCCCACCTGCGCGTCCGCGACGCCGGCGGCGAGCCCTCCACCGTCTGCCTGCTGGTACGCGACCACGAGCGCGCGGTCCTCCAGACCCCGGCCCGCGTCCCGGCGACCGACACCACCACGTCGTCCGACTCCCCGAACACCGACCCGTTCGAGGTCTTCATCGGCTCCCCCGCACCGGACGACCTCGACGGCCTCCTCCAACGGACGGTGGAACGCGCCCGGGACATGCTCGACGCGGACGCCGCGTTCCTCCTCCTCGCCACCGACGACGAGACGGAACTGGAGGTCCGCGCCTCCACCGGCCTGCCCTCCACACGCCAGCGGTTCGCCCGAGTCCCCGTCGAAGCGGGCCCCGGCCGCTACGGCTCCGCCCGCATGCCCGCCGTCCACGAGGACCTGACGGCCGTGCCGGGCGCCGTCCCGCTGCTGAACGGCACCGGCATGCGAGCCGTCGTCACCGTCCCGCTGAAGGTCGAGGGGCGCCTGACGGGCTCGCTGGGCGTCGCCTCCGAGTCGCCGGGCCGCTACTCCAACGAGGAGGCGCTGCGCCTCCAGTTCGCCGCGGACCGCATCGCCCTCGCCGTCGAGTCCGCGCGCCTCGGCGAGCTGGAGCGGCTGCGCAGAGGCTCCCTCAGCTTCCTCGTCGAGGCCTCCGACCTCCTCGCCGGCACCCTGGACCGCGACCAGACCCTCGCCCTGATGGCCCAGATGACGGTGCCGACCCTGGCGACCTGGTGCGCCGTCTACACGATCGCCGACCAGGCGTCGGACCCCTACCTGTCGTACGTCCTGCACGAGGACGAGGAACTCATCGACGGCATCAAGTCGTTGCTCTCCAAAACGGCCCCGCCCGACCCGGTCCCCACCCCCGGCGCCCGCATCTGGACCGCCCCCGGCCAGGCGGCCCACGAGGCGGCGCTGCGCAGCTCGATGCGCAGCCTCGGCCTCTCCGGCGGCCCGACGCACCCAATCTCCTCGGGCATCGGCCCCACCCTCGCGACGGCCTCGGCGGTCGGCGGCGAGACCGTCGTCCTGCCGCTGGTCGCCCGCAACCGCGTCATCGGCATGCTGACCCTCGGCAAACCGACCGACGAACACTTCCGCCAGGAAATCCTAGAACTCGCCGAGGACCTCTCCCGCCGGGCCGCCCTCGCCCTCGACAACGCCCGCCTCTACTCCGAACGCACGGCCATCAGCCAGGCCCTCCAGCGCAGCCTCCTGCCCCCGGGCCTGCCCGAGATCGACGGCGTCGAGGTCGACGTCATCTACCGCGCGGCCGGCGAGGGCAACGAGGTCGGCGGCGACTTCTACGACGTCTTCCCGATCAGCGACGGCGCGTACGGCTTCGCCATCGGCGACGTCTGCGGCACCGGCCCCAACGCGGCGGCGGTGACCGGCCTCGCCCGCCACGCCCTGCGCCTGCTCGCCAGGGAGGGCCTCAGCGGCCCGGCGGTCCTGGAGCGCCTCAACTCCGCGATCCTCGACGAGGGCGCCCGCAGCCGCTTCCTGACCCTCCTCTACGGCGAGCTGCGCCCCCAGGAGGACGGCAGCGCCGAACTGAAGGTCGTCTGCGCCGGCCACCCCCTCCCCCTGCGCCTGCGCCAGGACGGCACCGTCGAACCCGCCGCCGAACCCCAGCCCCTCCTGGGCGTGATCGAGGACCTGGAGCTGTACGAGCAGACGGTCACCCTCGACCCCGGTGACGTCCTCCTCTGCGTCACCGACGGCGTCACGGAACGCCGCGAGGGCACCCGCATGCTGGGCGACGATGGCCTCGCCGACGTCCTCACCACGTGCACCGGCCTCACAGCGGGTGCGGTGGCCGCCCGCATCATGCGCGCGGTGGAGCGGTTCGCGTCGGACGCGCCGTCGGACGACATGGCTATTTTGGCGATGCGGGTGGCGTGAGGGGCGAATGAGTTGAGGGCATGAAAAAGCCCCCTGCCTTCACAGGCAGGGGGTTTATTTCTGAGCCCCCAAACGGAATCGAACCGTTGACCTTCTCCTTACCATGGAGACGCTCTACCGACTGAGCTATAGGGGCCTTGTTGCTTTTGTGGGGTTTCCCTCGCGGCAACAAGAAGATCGTACCCCGAACGAGCGTGTATTCCCAAACCCGTTCAGCGCGCCGGCTGCAACAGCCCGCCGAGCGCGTTGCAAGCGGACACTATGCGCTGCATGTCCCGCTTCGTCAGCGCCGCGTCGACCGGCAGCGCCAGCGTCTCGTCAGCGGCCCGCTCGGTCTCCGGCAACGACACACACCGCCGGAACTCCGGCAACCGGTGCACAGGCGTCTTCACCGGGACCCGGCAGGCAACTCCCTTGCCGCGCAAGGCCCGAGCGAAGGCGTCCCGGTCCGGCCGGCCGTTCCCCGGCACCCTCACCACATACTGCTGGTACGTGTGCCCGTCACCACCGTCCGGCGTCCACACCCCACGCAACCGCGCGTCCAGATAGGCCGCCCGCTCCCGCCGCTGAGCGATCTCGTCGACGGCCCCTTCCCCGTCTCCCTCCTCCAACACCAACAGCCCCCGCCGCGCCCCGACTTCACGCAACCGCCCCACATCCGCAGGCCGTCCGAAGCGGTGCACGACAACCACGGCCGCCGTCCGAGGAGTGACGACCGACTCGACGGCCAGCGCGTCGAGGCAGTAACTCACCGGATCCACGTCCGCGAACACCGGCATCGCGCCGACCCGGGCCACCTCTTCGGCGATCTCCGTGTTCCCGAAGGCCGGCACCACAACCTCGTCGCCGAGTCCGACGCCCGCAGCCCTGAGCATTGCTCCAGTACCCATGCTGGGATGTTCGGCGCGGAACGTGAACTCAAAGTGACGAAAAACAAAAAAGAGGTAGGCCCTGAACCGAAGTTCAGGGCCTACCTCTAAAAGGAGTTCGGCGGCGTCCTACTCTCCCACAGGGTCCCCCCTGCAGTACCATCGGCGCTGTGAGGCTTAGCTTCCGGGTTCGGAATGTAACCGGGCGTTTCCCTC
>NZ_JBTYMC010000213.1:0-11820 GCF_054880855.1 Streptomyces sp. S6
CGGTGGCCGTGGTGGCACGCAGGGCGCCTTCGGCCGTCCCGGCGGTCCCGCGCGTCGCGGTCGCAAGTCGAAGCGGCAGAGGCGCCAGGAGTACGAGGCCATGCAGGCCCCGAGCGTCGGCGGCGTGATGCTGCCGCGCGGCAACGGCGAGACCATCCGTCTCTCCCGCGGCGCGTCGCTCACCGACTTCGCCGAGAAGATCAACGCCAACCCGGCGTCGCTCGTCGCGGTCATGATGAACCTCGGCGAGATGGTCACGGCCACGCAGTCCGTCTCCGACGCGACCCTTGAGGTCCTCGCCGGCGAGATGAACTACACGATCCAGATCGTCAGCCCCGAGGAGGAGGACCGCGAGCTGCTCGAGTCCTTCGACATCGAGTTCGGCGAGGACGAGGGCGACGAGGACGACCTGGTGGTCCGTCCCCCGGTCGTCACCGTCATGGGTCACGTCGACCACGGTAAGACCCGACTGCTGGACGCCATCCGCAAGACGAATGTCATCGCGGGCGAGGCCGGCGGCATCACCCAGCACATCGGTGCCTACCAGGTCGCGACCGAGGTCAACGAAGAAGAGCGCAAGATCACCTTCATCGACACCCCGGGTCACGAGGCGTTCACCGCCATGCGTGCCCGTGGTGCGCGCTCGACGGACATCGCGATCCTGGTCGTCGCGGCCAACGACGGCGTCATGCCGCAGACGGTCGAGGCGCTCAACCACGCCAAGGCGGCCGACGTCCCGATCGTCGTCGCGGTGAACAAGATCGACGTCGAGGGCGCCGACCCGACCAAGGTGCGCGGTCAGCTCACCGAGTTCGGTCTGGTGGCCGAGGAGTACGGCGGCGACACCATGTTCGTCGACATCTCCGCCAAGCAGGGTCTGAACATCGACTCCCTGCTGGAGGCCGTCGTCCTCACCGCCGACGCCTCGCTCGACCTGCGGGCCAACCCGAACCAGGACGCGCAGGGCATCTCGATCGAGTCCCGTCTCGACCGCGGCCGCGGTGCCGTGGCGACGGTCCTCGTCCAGCGAGGCACCCTGCGGGTCGGCGACACGATGGTCGTGGGCGACGCCTACGGCCGGGTGCGCGCCATGCTCGACGACAACGGCAACAACGTGGCGGAAGCCGGTCCCTCGACCCCGGTCCAGGTGCTCGGTCTCACCAACGTCCCGGGTGCGGGCGACAACTTCCTCGTCGTCGACGAGGACCGCACCGCCCGCCAGATCGCCGAGAAGCGCGCCGCCCGCGAGCGCAACGCGGCCTTCGCCAAGCGCACCCGCCGCGTGTCCCTCGAGGACCTCGACAAGGTGCTCAAGGCCGGCGAGATCCAGCAGCTGAACCTGATCATCAAGGGTGACGCTTCCGGTTCCGTCGAGGCGCTCGAATCGTCGCTGCTCCAGCTGGACGTCGGCGAAGAGGTCGACATCCGGATCCTGCACCGCGGTGTCGGTGCGGTCACGGAGTCGGACATCGACCTGGCCATGGGCTCCGACGCCATCGTCATCGGCTTCAACGTCCGCGCGGCCGGCCGTGCCGCGCAGATGGCGGAGCGCGAAGGCGTCGACGTCCGGTACTACTCGGTGATCTACCAGGCCATCGAGGAGATCGAGGCAGCGCTCAAGGGCATGCTCAAGCCGGAGTACGAGGAGGTCGAGCTCGGTACCGCGGAGATCCGCGAGATCTTCCGCTCGTCCAAGCTCGGCAACATCGCGGGTGTCCTCATCCGCTCCGGCGAGGTCAAGCGCAACACCAAGGCGCGCCTCATCCGCGACGGCAAGGTCATCGCGGAGGACCTCAACATCCAGGGTCTGCGCCGCTTCAAGGACGACGTCACCGAGATCCGCGAAGGGTTCGAGGGCGGTATCAACCTCGGCAACTTCAACGACATCAAGATCGACGACGTCATCGCCACGTACGAGATGCGCGAGAAGCCTCGCGTGTAGTTCTCGGCCGACGGTTCGTGCTGGCCGGCGGGAGTTCGCTTCCGTCGGCCAGCACGCCGTTTGCGGAGGTTGCCGCCGGGCGGGCTGAAATTTGCTCGTCCGGCGTTTTTGATCGATGTACCGTTCTCGATGCCCCGCCCCACTTGGTGGGCAGGGACGTCGAGCCCGAGCCGGCGGGTGAACCGGCACATACATGTACGTGGGGACTCTGTCCTTCGACCTCCTCCTCGGTGATGTCCACTCGCTGAAGGAGAAGCGTTCCGTCGTCCGTCCGATCGTGGCCGAGCTTCAGCGGAAGTTCGCGGTGAGCGCGGCGGAGACGGGCAACCAGGACCTTCACCGCAGGGCCGAGATCGGGCTGGCGGTGGTGTCGGGGGACGTGGAACACCTGACCGATGTACTGGACCGCTGCGAGCGCCTCGTCGCCGCGCGGCCCGAGGTGGAGCTGCTCTCGGTTCGACGCAGGCTCCACGGCGACGAAGACTGAAGCAAGCAGCAAGTGAGTAGGACGAAGGAGACGGACCAGTGGCCGACAACGCGCGCGCCAAGAGGCTGGCGGACCTCATCCGAGAAGTGGTGGCCCAGAAGCTCCAGCGGGGTGTCAAGGACCCCCGGCTCGGTACGCACGTCACCATCACGGACGCCCGGGTCACCGGCGACCTGCGGGAGGCGACCGTCTTCTACACGGTGTACGGCGGTGACGAGGAGCGGGCGGAGGCCGCGGCCGGCCTGGAGAGCGCCAAGGGCATCCTGCGCTCCGAGGTGGGCCGGGCGGCCGGTGTGAAGTTCACGCCGACCCTGACCTTCGTCGCCGACGCCCTCCCGGACAACGCCCGCACCATCGAGGACCTCCTCGACAAGGCACGCCTGTCCGACGAGAAGGTCCGCGAGGCATCGGCCGGCGCGGACTACGCCGGCGGTGCCGACCCGTACAAGAAGCCCGGCGACGAGACGGACGACAGCGCCGAATGACCAGCAAGCCCACCCCGCCCGACGGCCTCGTCATCGTCGACAAGCCGTCGGGTTTCACCTCGCACGACGTGGTCGCCAAGATGCGCGGCATCGCCCGCACCCGCCGCGTCGGCCACGCCGGCACGCTCGATCCGATGGCGACGGGTGTCCTCGTCCTCGGCGTCGAGCGCGCCACGAAACTCCTCGGGCACCTCGCCCTCACGGAGAAGGAGTACCTCGGCACGATCCGGCTCGGGCAGACGACCGTGACGGACGACGCGGAGGGTGAGATCACGGCGTCCGCCGACGCGTCCGGCGTGACCAAGGACGCCGTCATGGACGGTGTCGCCAAGCTCACCGGGGACATCATGCAGGTCCCCTCCAAGGTCAGCGCCATCAAGATCGACGGCGTCCGCTCCTACAAGCGGGCCCGCGACGGCGAGGACTTCGAGATCCCGGCCCGTCCGGTGCGGATCTCCTCCTTCCAGGTGTACGACGTCCGCGAGGCCGTCGCCGACGACGGCACCGCCGTCCTCGACCTGGTCGTCTCCGTCGTCTGCTCCTCCGGCACCTACATTCGCGCCCTCGCCCGTGACCTGGGCGCGGACCTCGGCGTCGGCGGACACCTGACGGCGCTGCGCCGCACCCGGGTCGGCCCCTACAAGCTGGACTCCGCCCGCACGCTCGACCAGCTCCAGGAGGAGCTGACGGTCATGCCGGTCGCGGAGGCCGCCACCGCCGCGTTCCGCCGCTGGGACGTCGACACGAAGCGGGCGCGGCTGCTGCTGAACGGGGTCCGGCTGGACATGCCCGACGAGTACACCGGCGGCGGCGCGGTCGCGGTCTTCGACCCCGAGGGGCGGTTCCTCGCGCTGGTGGAATCGGAGAAGGGGAAGGCGAAGAGCCTGGCGGTCTTCGGCTGAGGGCTTCCGGGGTTCGGGGGTTGGCTGAGATTCTCGGGGCCGGGATCGGCTGAGTGCTTGCGGAGTCCCGGGGGATCGGCTGGGCGTTTCCGGGGTCTGGGGCTTGGCTGGGTTTCTCGGGGGTCCGGGATCGGCTGGGCGTTTCTGGGGTCCGGGGTTTGGCTGAGTTTCTCCGGAGTCCGGATTGGCCGAGTGCTTGCGGAGTCCCGGGGGATCGGCTGAGCTCTGCCGGGAGCCGGGAGCCGGGAGCCGGGAGCCGGGAGCCGGGAGCCGGGAGCCGGGAGCCGGGAGCCGGGAGCCGGGAGCCGGGAGCCGGGAGCCGTGGAGCGGCGCGCACGGGGTATTTGTGCCGCCGCTCCACGGGTTCTCCCCCCTCGGTTCCCCCACCCCTAGGGTTATCCATCTGCCCCCGTGCATTCACCCGTCCGGGCAGGCGCTCGGAGTGAACCGAGGGAGCGTGAGGGGGCGTGTTCGCCTCGCGATCTGTCCTGCTGATCACCGCCGCCCTACCGTCGGAGTGAGGGCAGGCGCGCGGCGGGAGGGGCAGGCGGATGGGGGAGCAGGGCGGTCCGGACGTCGTCGTCCGCATTCGGGATCTCGCCGGGCGCCCCCGCGGTCTCGGCTTCCTCGCCGACCACCACGGCACGCTGATCACCGCGCACGAAGTGGTCGACGGCCTCCCCCGGATCGTGCTGTACGGCGCCGGCGACCGCACCTGTGTCGTCACCGCCGACGCCGTCACCCCCCTCCCGGAGCTGGATCTGGCCCTCGTCCACACGGACGGCCTCGGCACGGACCCCCTCCCGGTGACGGTCAGGGACGAGGTGCCGGAAGGCACGTACCTCCGTATCGCGGCCGGCGCCTGGCGTGAAGCCCGCGCCCTCTGCACCACCCAGGCCACCTACACGGCGACGGACCGCTTCCACCTCCTCCCCGACACCCTCGAACTGGCCATCGGCACCACCGGCCGCGACGCCCTCCGTCTCGGCGGCGGCGCGGCGGGCGGCCCCGTCCTCGACGCCGCCACCGGAACGGTCGTCGCGGTCCTCGGCACGGCCCTCCAATCCGCCCACCGCGACGTGGGCTTCGCGATTCCGCTCCGCCCGTCGGCCGCCGGGGGCGGACCGCTGGGCACCCTCCTCACCCAGAACGCGGCGACGGTTCCGGCGTACGGGGTGGACCTCAATCTCGCGGGGGTGCTGGAACTGACGGCGACGTCGGTGGGGTCGGACGGGCCTCAGGGGGCGTTGGCGGGGTATGTCGGGGGGTGGCCGAGTGCGGGGGGTGAGGGGAGCGACGGGGCGGGTGGGGGTTCGGCCGGGGCGGGTTTCGGTGCGGGGGAGGGGACAGAGGGGAGCGCAGAGGGTGGGGATTCGGTCGGGACGGGTTTCGGTGCGGGGCAGGCGGCGGGGTGTGTGGGGAGTTGGTTCGGTGAGTCGGAGGGGACGGGAGCCGGTGGGGGTAAAGGGGCAGGGGAGGGCTGGGGTGCCGGAGCGGGTTTCGGTGTGGGGCAGGCGGTGGGGGGCGTGTGGGGTGGGGGAGTCGGTGAGGGTGCGGGGGGTGGCTGGGCTGGTGGAGTCGGCTGTGGGGCAGGGCGTGACTGGGGTGCCGGAGTGGTGCCTGTTGAACGGAGTGTGACTGTACGGGAGTTCGCCGTGTTCTCGGCCGGGACGGCGTCCGTGCTGGCGCTGGTGGGGCCGCCCGGGAGCGGGCGTACGACGGAGCTCGCGGCGTTGGCGGCGAGGCGGCACCGGGCCGTGGAGCCGGCGCCGACGCTGTGGCTGAGGGGAGCGGATCTGCGGGACGACGACGAGTCGCTGGCGGACGCGGCGGCACGTGCGCTGCGCCGGGCCGCCCGTATCGTCACGACCTCCCAGGCGCCGACCGCACCCCCCGACCCCGAGACACTCACCCCCGCCGCCCTCTCCCACACCGCCCTCACCTCCGGCCGCCCCCTCTTCCTCCTCCTCGACGGCCCCGAGGAAATGCCCCCCGTCCTCGCGCACCGCCTCGCGGCCTGGACGGACGGCACGGTCCGCTGGCTCCGCGAGACCGGCGCCCGCCTGGTCCTCGCGTGCAGGGCGGAGTACTGGGAGGGGGCCGGCGCGCACTTCCCGGCGGAGATGCTCCACGGCACCACCCCAACGCCACGGAGCGGGCCCGCACTTCGTGAGAACGTCCCCCACAACACCCCGCCGGGTTCCCGGCCCACCCCCGTCGCCTCTTGCTCTTCGGAGCTCCATGACTCAACCACCCCGGCTCCCGGTCTCCGCCCCTCAGACCCTCGGCTTCCCCCGCTGGGGCCCACCATCCTCGACCCAACCGCCCCGGCTCCCGGTCTCCGCCCCTCAGACCCTCGGCTTCCCCCGCTGGGGCCCACCATCCTCGACCCAACCGCCCCGGCTCCCGGTCTCCGCCCCTCAGACCCCCGGTTTCCCCCACTGGACCCCACCACCCTCGACCCAACCGCCCAGGCTCCCGACCCTCACCCCTCAGACCCCCGACTTCCCCCACTGAACCCCACCACCCCCGACCCTCCACCTCCCCCTCCCGAACCCGCCCACCCACAGCAAGCAACCCCACTCACCCCTCCCGAGGGGTCCAGGGGTGGAACCCCTGGACTGGCGGGGGCGAAGGGGCGGCAGCCCCTGGGGGACGGGAAGGGTAGGGGCGGCGGGGGCGAGAAAAGTCCGCTGCCCGCCTGCGTGGAGATCGGCGAGCTGACAGAACAAGAGGCCGCACTCGCCCGGCACCGCTACGGCATCCCGGAATCCGCCCTGACCCCCCGCGCCGCCCGCCACCCCCTCACCCTCCGCCTCCTCTCGGAACTCGGCACAGCCCTCCCCGACACCCCACCCCGCACCGCGGACAGAGAGGACGTCTTCAGCGCCTACCTCGACCTGGTGTGCCTGAGAATCGCCGTCCGCCTGGCGATGGAGAACGGCCTCAGAGGCACCCCCGTGAAACGCCTCGCGGCAAAGGTCGCCGGCCAGCTCCACGAAGCCGCCAGACGCAGTCTGGGCCCGGGCCAGGGCGAACTGGACACCACGGCGTTCGAGGAGCTCTTCCCCTGGGGCCAGGCCCCGAGGCGGCTCGGCGGCGGCACCGGCTGGGCCTCGGCGGTCCTGGCCGAAGGCCTCCTCGTCCCCGCCGGCACCGGCTACCGCTTCGCCCACGAGGAACTCGCCGACTGGCTCCAGGGCATGCACCTGGACCTGGACGAAGCCCTCACGTCCCTCACGCACCGCCCCCGAACCCCCCACCTGATCCCGGTCCCCCACCACCGCATCGGCCCGGTGGTCCAGTCCCTCCTCCTGACAGCCCGCCAACAGGGCCCCACCGCCCTCACACCCCACCTCCGAAACCTGACCGAGGCCCTGAACGACGACCCCGACGACACAGCCGGCACCTGGTGGCCCGCCCACCTCCTCACGGAAACCCTCCTGAACGTCCCGGACGCGACCCCGTACCTGGACGTCCTGCACGCCTTGGCGAACCACGTCGTAGCCCGCACCCCCACCCAGCAACCCCCCACCACCTTCCTCCCGGCCTTCTGGACCGCCCTCCCCCTCCCCCCGGCCCCCCTCTTCACCCTCCTGCGCCACCTCCTCCGAGCCGACCCGCCCCCGGCCGCCACCCCCACCCCCCGCTACCTGGACGCCGTAGCCGCCCTCCTCGCCGCCGACGCCACCACCGTCCAGCCCCACCTCACCCTCTGGTTCGAGGACGACCGCCCCCTCCCCGGCACCCCGGAGGCGACGGTCGCGGCGGCGGCCCAGGCGCTGCTGTACGCGTACCGGCACCACGCGCTGGACGACCTGACGGAGGTCCTGGTGGGCTGCGGCCACCGAAGGGCGGACGAACTCCTCGCGGCGCTCGCGGAGGACGAACCCTCGGCCCTGTGCCGGGCGGTGGACCGCTGGGCGAGGGACACCCGCCCCGCCCGCAGAGTCGCGGCGGTCTCCTACGGCCTGCGCGCGGCCCCGCACGCCGACTCGGACGCGGACCGTGACCTCCTGAGGTACGCGGCCCAGGAACTGCTGGCCGAACCCCCGCTGGAGGCCGGCGCGCTGGGCCTCCTCGTCCAGGACCCCCGCATCCGCACGGCCCATCTCCCGGGGGCCCTCGCCCACTTCACGGCGGCGGACCCCGGCCTCCCCCCGACGGCCCTGCTCCCCGCCCTGCGCACCCACACCGAACAGGTCCTGAAAGCCTTCCGTACCCGCCTCAACCGCCCCGACACGGACCCGACGACCACCCTGCGCGCCCTCGCGGAGATCACCACCCACCCCCTGACCCGCCGCATCGCGATCATGGTCAGGGAGACGGTGGAACGCCGCCCGGAGACGGCCGAGGCGGTCGCCGCGTACGTGGACGGCCGCCTCCGGCAGGGCGCTCCCGCCAGAGCCGTCCTCCACCCCCTGGTCACGGCGCTCCTGACGACCGCCCCCGAGCCGGTGAGGTCCGCTCTCGCGGATGTCCTGGCGACGCCGGACGGCTCCCCCCTGCGCGCGGAACTCCGCGAGTTCCTGCTCACCCACGAGCAGGACCCCGCCGTCCTCACCTCCTTCCTGCACGCCGCCGCCCGCCACCGCTCCCGCGACCTCGTCCACCGCGCCGGCCGGCTCCTCGTCCGCACCCCCGACGGCGCGACCCGCTTCGACCGAGGGCTGGTCGACCTCGGCCGGCACGTCCCCGGCTTCGCCGCCCGCGTCGCGGACTGGATCGGGGAGTCCCCGCAGGAGTGGGCGACGGTCGTCGGACCCGGCGCCCGCCGCATGATCGAGAACCTCGCGGGCACCAGCGTCCCGGCGTGAACACGTGCGCCCCGTCACAGCGCCGATGCCGATGGGGGTGGAGTCGGCCGGGCATGGCACCCTTAGACCTGCGTAAAACTTGAGGGAATTAGCAACGTTTTCGAGGAGCGGTCACAGTGCAGCGCTGGCGTGGCTTGGAGGACATCCCCCAGGACTGGGGGCGCAGCGTCGTCACCATCGGTTCCTACGACGGAGTCCACCGCGGCCACCAGCTGATCGTCCGGCACGCGGTGGACCGGGCGCGGGAGCTGGGCGTGCCGGTCGTCGTCGTGACGTTCGACCCGCACCCCAGCGAGGTGGTCCGGCCGGGCAGTCACCCGCCGCTCCTCGCGCCGCACCACCGCCGCGCCGACCTGATGGCCGAACTCGGCGTCGACGCGTGCCTGGTGCTCCCCTTCACCGCCGAGTTCTCGAAGCTCTCGCCGGCCGAGTTCGTCGTCAAGGTCCTCGTCGACAAGCTGCACGCGAAGGCGGTCGTCGAGGGGCCCAACTTCCGTTTCGGGCACCGGGCCGCGGGGAACGTCGAGTTCCTGGCCGAGCAGGGGAAGGTGTACGACTTCGAGGTCGAGGTCGTCGAGCTGTACGTCGCCGGTGAGGCGGGCGGTGGGGAGCCGTTCTCCTCGACCCTGACGCGGCGGCTGGTCGGCGAGGGGGACATCGAGGGGGCCAACGAGATCCTGGGCCGGCCGCACCGCGTCGAGGGCGTCGTCGTCCACGGCGCCCAGCGGGGGCGGGAGTTGGGGTTCCCCACGGCCAACGTCGAGACCCTGCCGCACACGGCCGTACCGGCGGACGGGGTGTACGCGGGGTGGCTGCACGCGGCCGGCGAGGCGATGCCGGCGGCCATCTCCGTCGGCACGAACCCGCAGTTCGACGGGACGACCCGGACGGTGGAGGCGTACGCGATCGACCGCGTCGGGCTCGATCTGTACGGGCTGCACGTCGCCGTGGACTTCCTCGCGTATGTGCGGGGGCAGGCGAAGTTCGACTCGCTGGAGGCGTTGTTGGAGCAGATGGCGCTGGATGTGAAGAAGTGCCGCGAACTGGTCGCGGCGGCGGAGGAGAAGTAGTTCTTCCCGGACGACGACGAGGGCGGCCGGTGCTTTCCAGCACCGGCCGCCCTCGTCTCACTGCTGGGGCGGCTGAGGCGGGTACCCCTGCTGCGGGTACTGCTGGCCGGGGTGGGGCTGGCCCGGATAGGGCTGCTGCCCGGGGTACGGCTGCTGGCCCGGGTACGGCTGGCCGGGGTAGGGCTGCTGGCCGCCCGGCATCTGGTAGCCCGGCATCGGCGGGGCCGCCACCGGGGGCGGGTTGCCGTCGCTCGTCCACAGGCCGTGGGACTGCTGGTGGCGGACGAAGTCCTCGGCGACCAGGGAGGCGAGGTGGAAGTACGACTCGCGGACCTTCGGGCGCATCATGTCGAGGTCGACCTCCGCGCCGGCCGCGAGGTGCTCGTCGAAGGGGACGACCACGACTCCCCGGCAGCGCGTCTCGAAGTGGCTGACGATGTCCTCCACCTTGATCATCTTGCCGGTCTCGCGGACCCCGGAGATGACCGTGAGGGACCGCGCGACGAGGCCCGAGTAGCCGTGCGCCGAGAGCCAGTCCAGGGTCGTGCTCGCGCTGGACGCGCCGTCCACGGACGGGGTGGAGATGATGATCAGCTGATCGGCGAGGTCCAGGACGCCACGCATCGCGCTGTACAGCAGGCCCGTGCCGGAGTCCGTGAGGATGATCGGGTACTGGTTGCCCAGCACGTCGATGGCGCGGCGGTAGTCCTCGTCGTTGAACGTCGTGGAGACGGCGGGGTCGACGTCGTTCGCGATGATCTCCAGACCCGACGGGGCCTGGGACGTGAACCGCCTGATGTCCATGTACGAGTTGAGGTACGGGATCGCCTGGACGAGGTCCCGGATGGTCGCCCCGGTCTCCCGCCGCACCCTGCGGCCCAGCGTGCCCGCGTCCGGGTTCGCGTCGATCGCGAGGATCTTGTCCTGGCGCTCGGTGGCCAGGGTCGCGCCCAGCGCGGTGGTCGTCGTGGTCTTCCCCACCCCGCCCTTGAGGCTGATCACCGCGATCCGGTAGCACGACAGCACCGGCGTCCGGATCAGCTCCAGCTTCCGCTGCCGCTCCGCCTCCTCCTTCTTCCCGCCCAGCTTGAACCTGGACCCGCCCGTCCCCGGCCGGCTGCTCTTCGTCTTCTGCTTCTTGTTGTTCAGCAGCCTGTCGGAGGAGAGCTCGACCGCCGCCGTGTACCCGAGCGGGGCCGCCCCCGGATTCACCGGCGCCCGATGATCATGCTGCACCGGCTGCGGCCAGGCCATGCCGGTACGGGGGTCGACCGGGGGTCCCTGCGGGGGCTGGGAGAAGCCGGAGGCGGGGTGGGGCTGAGCGTCGGGCAGGGCACCGGGCTGTCCCGGGTACGGGGAAGCGGCTCCCGCCGGGGGGATCCCAGGGGTGCCGGGGGCACCGGGGGGTGCCGGCACGGCGTCCTGCGGACCGGCTCCGGGGTGGGGGAAGCCGTGGCCCGCCGGGGGTGGGGGGGGGGCCTGCGGGGTGTCACCGGGGTGCGGGAAGCCGTAGCCCTGTGGGTGGGCGGGGGGTTGGGGGGTGCTGGGGGTGGGCTGACCTGGGTGGGGGAAGCCGTAGCCGGCTGGGGGTGCAGGGGGTGTCTGGGAGGTGCCGTCGGGGGTCGGCTGGTTCGGTTGGCCCGGGTGCGGGAAGCCGTAGCCCGCCGGGGGTGCGGGGGGCGTTTGCGGGGTGTCGGGGGTGGGGCGGCTCGGTTGTCCCGGCTGCGGGAAGTCGGCGGCTGCCGGGGGAGTGGGGGTGGCGCCCGGTTGGGGGAAGCCGTAGCCGGCCGGAGGGGTGGGGGGTGTCTGGGGGGCGTTACCGGGGTGCGGGAAGCCGTAGCCCGCTGGAGGCGTGCCGGGCTGCTGCGCGGGGTTCGCCGAGGGCGGGAAGCCGTAGCCATGCGGCTGGGCCGGAGGCTGAGGGGCGCCGGGAGTGGGCTGACCTGGGTGGGGGAAGCCGTAGCCCGCCGGAGGTGTGGGCGGTGTCTGCGGGATGCTGTCGGGCTGCGCGGTGCCGGGGGTGGGCCGACCCGGTTGCGGGGAGTCGGCGGCTGCCGGGTAACCCGCCGGGGGGCCGGGCGGGGGCGCGGTGGTGCCCAGGGGGTGGCCCGGGGCGG
>NZ_JBTYMC010000214.1:0-11709 GCF_054880855.1 Streptomyces sp. S6
GGCCGGCGCCCGCGACGCCGACGGTGATCGGCACGATGAGCTGGGACGCGGAGTGCCAGACGTCGCCGAGCGCCAGCTCGCCCAGCCGCCCCGGCATCAGCAGCAGCGCCCCGCCCCACAGCAGCGCGCCGACGGCCTGCCCGCCGCCCAGCAGGAGACAGAACGAGCCGAGCCGCCGCGGAGCCTGCCGCAGCACCCGCGCCGCCTCCGGGACCGTCACCAGCGACAGCCCCATCAGCACCGCGAGGAACGGCCCGAGCAGCAGCTCCGCGCCCCGCACGGCCCCCACCGCACCGACCCCGATGAGCACCCCGAGCCCGTACGCCCGCAGCTGACTGGCCCCGCTCAGGCTGACGTTCTCGACGAGGTACCGGTAGCCGAGGTCCCGCTGCTCACGCAGCCACCCGCGTGCCTGGGCCGTACGCGGCCGGATACCGGACTGCACGCACCCGTACGCGGCGGCCACCGACGCGGACGCGCCCCACGCGAGCACGAACCCGGCCACCGTGCCCACCTGGGCCGCCACGACCATCGCGGGGACCAGCGCGATCCCCCACACGACGTCGTTGACGAACGCCTTGCGCCCGACGCCCGCCGCGAAGAACGAGTACCGCCAGGCGTCCTGGAGCAGCAGCCCCGGCAGCATCACCCCGAGGCAGGCGAACGCGGGCCCCACCCGGCCGCCGAGCGCGAGCCCGGCGACCAGACACACCGCGCCGAGCACCGCCCCGAGACCGAGCGCCGTCCCCGTCGCGCGGGCCACCGCTCCCCGCCACGACGTTTCGGGCACCCCGCTGAACCGCACGACGAGCGGATCGGTCGCAAGTCCCCGGGAGACGTTGAGGACGACCCCGTACGTCACCCAGGCCAGGCTGAACACGCCGAACGCGGTCACCCCGAGCGAGCGGGCGACGTACAGGCCCACCACGAAGTTGGACATGCTGGAGGCCGCCTGGTCGGCCAGCCCCCAGGACAGCCGGCCGACGAGGGCCCGCTTCGCCGATCCGGCGGTCGCCGTGGCGGTCACCGGCGTCACGCCTTGATCAGCCCGGCGCCGCACAGGGCGTCGGCGGCGGCGGCCACGGCGCCGAACGGCAGCCCGGACCGCTCGGCGACGTCCAGCAGACCGTGCTCCCCGTCGGAGAGGCTCAGCACCCACAGCATCGCCATCTGAGCCTCCTTCGCGTCACTGCGCCCGCCCAGCGAGTCGTACAGCCCCCGCCGCCCCAACTGCGGTTCCCCGTAAGGGCTGAGGTTCACGTACCGCCGGTCCCGGTCCAGCACTCCGAACGCCTCCCGGCACACGGCGAGGGTGTCCTCCATCGCCTCCGGGGAGACGAACTCCGGGTTGTCCGCCGAGGTGTGGTACTCGGGGTACCCGGCGTACGGGGTCCGGCTCAGCGAACCCACGCCGAGGTCGAACCCGGGGGAGCAGTACTGGCGCTCGTCGTAGCCGTACGGCGTGAACTCCTTGATCTGGTGCGGGCGTCGGGAGGTCGTGAGGACGTGCCGGAGCACCCGGTCGATCTCCGCGTCGCCGCGCCGGCTCTGTTTGTAGGTGAGGTGACCCCGGTCACCCGCGCAGGCCAGCACCAGGCCGTGCTTCACCCGCTCGACGCGCTCCGCGTTGCGGGCCAGCCAGGTGATCGCGCCGATCGTGCCGGGGGCGTAGATGAACCGGTAGGTGTAGTAGGGGCGTTGCCCGGCCAGGGCGCGGGCGAGGAACGTGGCCACCGCGATACCGGCGAGGTTGTCGTTGGCCAGCGACGGGTGGCAGACGTGGCAGGAGACGATGACCTCGTCGGCGACCTGGCCCGGGATCACGTGCTCGGCGTACGTGAGGTGCCCGTCGGTGAGCGTGGAGTCGATCCGCACCTCGTAGTCGCCGTCCGGGAGCGCGTCCAGGGTGTCCTGGGCCAGGCAGAAACCCCACGTCGGCTGGTAGTAGCTCGTGCGGTACGGCACCCACGACGGGTGCTCCGGCAGGGTGTACAGGTGCGGGCGCAGCTCGTCGAGCGGCATCGTCGCCGATACCGGCACGCTGTAACCGAGCACGTGCAGGCTCGACTTCGCGAAGTCGACGACCCTGTTCCCGGCCGCGTCCGCGACGTACGCGTCCCGGATGTTCCACTCCTGCGGCACCGTCCAGTCCAGGACCTGCGTGCCGGTCGGCACCTCGTGGACCGTCAGCGGGACGTACTCGCCGACGATCTCCAGGGTGGCCCGCACCCCGTCCCCCGTGATGCTCCGGCACAGCGGGTACAGCCGCTCCACCAGGGCATGCATCTCGGCGCCGCTCATCGGCGCCACCGGAGGGTGGAGTCGACCGTGCCCGCCTCGGACGCCGCGCGCAGCACCGCGAGCCGGGTGAACCGGTCCTCGAAGTCCTCCCGCGTCAGCCCGAACGTCCGGTACGCGTCGGCGAGTTCGAGGGCGCCCTGCTTCACCGTCCACGCGCAGTCGAACCCCGGGACCGCCTCCCGGAACCGGGAGAAGTCCACCCGGTACGAGCGCGGATCGGCCCCGTTCTCCCCGGTGATCCGCACCTTCGCCCCGGCCACCGCCTCCGCGACCTGCCCGGCGATCTCCGCGACGGTCACGTTGTTGACCTCGCTGCCGATGTTGAACGCCCGGTCGTGCACCGCCTCCCGGGGCGCCTCCAGGGCCACCGTGAACGCCCGCGCGATGTCGGCGGCGTGCACCAGCGGACGCCACGGCGTGCCGTCGGAGAGCACCAGCACCTCACCCGACAGCAGCGCGTGCCCCACGAGGTTGTTCAGGACGATGTCGGCGCGCAGCCGGGGCGAGTAGCCGAACGCGGTCGCGTTGCGCATGTAGACGGGGCTGAAGTCGCCGTCGGCCAGGGTGTTGAGGTCGTCCTCGACGCGCACCTTGGACTCCGCGTACGGCGTCACCGGCCGCAGCGGGGCGTCCTCCGCCACCAGGTCGTCGCCCCCGGCGGCGCCGTACACCGAGCACGTCGACGCGTACAGGAACCGGCTCACCCCGGCGTCGCGGGCGAGGCGGGCCAGGTGGACGGAGGCGTGGTGGTTGATGTCGTAGGTGAGGTCGGGGGCCAGCGAGCCCAGCGGGTCGTTGGAGAGGGCGGCGAGGTGGATCACCGCGTCCATACCGGCCACGTGCTCGGCGGTCACGTCCCGCAGGTCCACGCGGACGCCCGGCGGGTCGGCGGGGCGCGGGCCGAGGACACAGTCCGCGAACAGGCCGGCGTCGAGGCCGGCGACCTCGTGCCCGGCGGCCGTGAGGACCGGGGCCATCACGGTGCCCAGGTAGCCCTGGTGTCCGGTCAGCAGTACACGCAACGGTCAGTCCCCCAGGTCGGAAGCGAGGTCGGAAGCGAGGTCGAGAGTGAGTTTGGTGACGGCGAACGCCTCCGCGTAACGCGCGTGGCATTCGATACCGCGAATACGGGCCAGCCCGAGGAACGCCTCCCGGTCGTACCAGGGCCGGTGCCGCTGCGAGGCGTAGTGCTCCTGGAGCAGACCCACCTTGTCCTCGGCGGTCTGCGGGGACAGCGGCTGGTACACGGACGGGCGGCCGAGATCGCCGTCCCACTTGACGATCTCGTAGCCGAGGACGAGGTGGTCGCGGAACGCCGTCGACATCAGCCGCGCCAGACCCCGGTGGTCCTGGTGGGCGTCGTCCGTGCGCGGGGCCAGCACCAGGTCCGGGTCCGTCGCCGCGCGCAGCTCCTCGACGGCGTCCTTCGCCTCGTCCCAGTGCGCGGGGAATCTGCCGTCCGGCATCTTGCGCACCGTCAGCCTCAGGTCGGCGCCCGGACAGAACGCGGCGAGCGCGGCCCGCTCCTCCTGTTCGCGTTCGCCGCCCGCGCCGGACAGGACCAGCGCGTCGACCCGGACGCCGGGATGCGCCCGGCACAGCGTCAGCAGGGTGCCGCCCGCGCCGATCGCGATGTCGTCGCAGTGCGCGCCCACCGCGACGACCCGCTCCAGGCACCCCGCGCCGAGCCGGATCACACCCGCTCCCACAGGGCCCACGGGCGCTCGCCCCGCGCGTACGCCTCGTCCAGCGCGGCGCGTTCCTTCACGGTGTCCGTCGGCTTCCAGAAACCCCGGTGCTGGTGCGCCACCAGGCGCCCCCGCTTGGCGAGTTCGGCGCAGCCGTCGGCCACCAGGTCCCCGTCCTCAGGGATGTGGTCGAAGACCTCCTGACGGAGCACGAAATAGCCGCCGTTCTCCCACAGCGGCAGCTCGCTCACCGCCGTGATCCCGCCCACCAGACCGTCGTCCCCGAGGTCCACGCAGTGGAACGACGACTGCGGCGGCACCACCATCATCGACGCCCCCGCGTCCCGCGCGGCGAACTTGTCGATCATCTCCGGGAGGGGGGCGTCCGTGAGGACGTCGGCGTAGTTCGCGAGGAACATCTCGTCGCCGTCCAGATGCGGGCGCACCCGGCGCAGCCGCTCCCCGATCGGGGACTCGACGCCGGTCTGCACGAACGTGATCGTCCAGTCCGAGATGTCCGTCGACAGCAGCTCGGTCCGCCCGCCTTTGAGGACGAAGTCGTTGGACGTCGTCTCCTCGTAGCTGAGGAAGAACTCCTTGATGTGGTGGGCCCCGTAGCCCAGGCACAGGATGAACTCGGTGTGCCCGAAGTGCGCGTAGTAGCGCATGACGTGCCAGATCAGCGGCCGGGGACCGACCATCGCCATCGGCTTCGGGACGTCGTCGGAGGCGCCGCTGCGCATCCGCATCCCGTAACCGCCGCAGAACAGGACGACCTTCATCGTTCGACCTCGACAATGCTGAGTTCCGGGATGGGGAAGACCAGCCGGCCGCCCCACTCGTGCACGAAGGAGAGCTGCTCCTCCAACTCGGCCCGCAGGTTCCACGGGAGGACCAGCACGTAGTCCGGCTCGTCGGCGGCGATCCGCTCGGGCGACAGGATCGGGATGCGGGTGCCGGGGGTGAACCGGCCGTGCTTGTAGGGGTTGCGGTCGACCGTGTACGCGAGGAGGTCGGGGCGGATGCCGCAGTGGTTGAGGAGCGTGTTGCCCTTGCCCGGGGCGCCGTACCCGACGACCGTCTCGCCGCGCTCGGCGGCGTCGATGAGGAACTTCAGGAGATCCCGGCGCACTTTGGCGACCCGGGTGGAGAACTCCGTGTATCCGGACAGCTCCTGGAGCCCGGCGGCCTTCTCCCGGGCCAGCACGTCGGCCACCCGCGACGACGGCTCGCCTGTAGGCCGCGCCCACAGCCGGATCGAGCCCCCGTGCGTCGGCAGCAACTCGACGTCCACCAGCGTGAGTCCGCCGCTCTCCAGCGCCCGGATCGCCGAGGCGACCGTGTAGTACTGGAAGTGCTCGTGGTAGATCGTGTCGTACTGGTTCTCCTCGATCAGCGTCAGCAGGTGCTGCACCTCGATGGAGACCCACCCGTCGTCGGCGACCAGCGCCCGCAGCCCCTTCGTGAACCCGACCACGTCCGGGATGTGCGCGTACACGTTGTTGGCGACCACCAGATCCGCCGGACCGTGCTCGGCGCGCACGGCGGCACCGGTCTCCGGCGTCAGGAACGCGGTGAGCGTGGGCACACCCGCGTCCCGCGCGGCGCCGCCGACGTTCACCGACGGCTCGACGCCCAGGCAGCGGATCCCCCGGTCCACCACGTGCCTCAGCAGATAGCCGTCATTGCTGGCGACCTCCACCACGAACGCGTCGGTGCCGAGCCCCAGCCGCTCCACCGCCCCGGTGACGAAGGTGCGCGCGTGCTCCACCCACGACGTCGAGTAGGACGAGAAGTACGCGTACTGCGTGAACGTCTCCTCCGGGGTGATCAGCGGCGGGATCTGGGCCAGCCAGCACTCCGTGCACACCCGCAGGTGCAGCGGGTACGCCGGTTCCGGCAGGTCGAGCTGGTCCGCCGCGAGGAAGCTCTCGCACGGCGGTGTCGCCCCGAGGTCGACGACGCTCGCGAGCGCCTCCGAGCCGCAGAGTCGGCAGCGTGTCATGAAGTGGTTCCCCCCACTCGTTCGTTCCGGCCCGCGATCGCGGACCGGTACCCCTCCACCAGGCGCTCCAGCCCGACAGCCGGACTGAAGCCCTGCTCGTACCGGCGCCGGGCCGCCTCACCCATACCGGGCGAGACGCTGATCCGGCGCAGGCATTCCGCGAGCGAGGACGGGTCCCCCGGCCGGTGCAGCAGCCCGGTCACCCCGTCCTCGACGAGTTCGACGAAGGCCCCGTGACCGGCCGCGACCGCAGGCACCCCGGCCGCCATCGCCTCCACGACGACCAGCCCGAACGCCTCTAGCCACGTCGAAGGCGCCACCACGGCCACCGCCCGGGAGAGGGCCTCCCGGCAGCGCGCCGGGTCGTACAGGCCGACGTACCGGACGTCGTCCCGGCCCGCAGCCCACGCCGTCACCTCGCCCTCCAGCGGCCCCGACCCCGCGATCACCAGCGGCACCTCCACCCCGCCACCGGCCGCGACCTCGTCCCACGCGGCCATCAGCAGCCGCACCCCCTTCGCCTCCGCGAGACGCCCGAGGAAGAGGAGGTACTCACCGGGACCGGTCCGCCGCTCGGCCGGGTCCGGCACGAAGTTGTGCTTCACCGCGAGCCGTTCGGCCGGCAGCCCCGCCGCCACGAGGACGTCGCGCTGCGCGCCGGAGATGCAGAAGAACCGCTCCACCCCGGACCACCACCGCCGCCGGTTCACCGACAGGCTCACCGCGAGCGGCACCGTCGCCAGCCGCGAGTTCCGGTAGCAGCCGTGCCGCACGGCGGGCAGAGGAGTGGCCCCCACACACTCGCTGCACGGCTTCCCGTCCCGCTGGAGCGTGCCCGGCGGGCAGACCTGCGTGTAGTTGTGCAGCGTCGCCACAGCGGGCACCCCCGCGTCGGCGCAGGCCGCGAGGACCGCCGGCGACAGCAGCGGGAACACGTTGTGGACGTGCACCACGTCAGGCCGCTCCGCCCGCAGCCGCGCCGCCAACTCGGCCCGCACCCTCGGGTTCCACGGCACCAGCAGCGGCAGCGCGGCCTTGCCCGGCAGCGACCGGGAGGCGATGTCGTCACTGCGCCGCTCGAACACCCCGACCCGGTGCCCGGCCCCCCGCAGCAGGGCCACCTCCTGGTCGACGACGTTGTTCTCGCCGCTCGGCTGCGCGGAGCCGTAGCGGTTGTGCACCACGAGGACGTGCACGGTCAGATCACCTCCGAGCGGGAACGGGGGACATCGGGCGACGGGACGGCGGGCACCGCCAGCAGTGAGGCGGCGACGGCCAGGTGCAGCAGGTACGGGGAGGCGTCCCCGAGACCGGCCTCCGTGTACGACGCGATGGCGCAGTAGCCGACCAGGAAGATCGCGCAGGCCCGCTCCAGCGACGGCGGACGCAGCAGCGCGACCCCGCCGAGGACGACGACGAACGCCGCCACCAGCACGACCCCCGTCATGCCCTGCTCGTTGAAGACGGCCAGCCAGCTGTTGTCGATGGGCAGCCCGCCGAACGACTTGTCGCCGAGGCCCACCCCGAACAGGTACTCCGAGGGCGTGCGGGGCGCGTCGAGGAGCGCGTTCCACACCTTCGCCCGCCCGGTCAGGCTGGAGAAGTTCTCCTGGCTCTGCCCGCGCAGGAACCACGCCTGCACGAAGGAGCCGAGCGCCACCGCCGTGACGGCCGTGCACAGCACCGCCCAGGAGAAGAACCGGCGCGCGGCGGCGCTGGTCAGCACCAGCGAACCGATCGCCAGCACCAGCCCGGCCAGCAGCCCCAGCGTCGCCGTCCGGGTGTGCGTCAGCGCCAGCAGCACCAGCGACGGCACGACGACCAGCGCCGCGCTTTTCCGGTCGGTGCGCCGGCCCAGCAGGAGCAGCACCGCGAGCCCGATGATCACCGCCGCGTACTGCCCGATCTGCGGCGGCGTCAGCGGCCACAGCGCGCCGACCAGCCGCCCGCCGTACAGGTCGGGCAGGGCGGCACCCGGCGAGACGACCAGACCGACGGCCACCGACGCCAGCACGGCGAAGTACATCCGGATGTGATGCCGGACGAACGTCTCGTCACCGTTCCACCAGCGGCTCAGCAGCCACAGCGTCCCGACGAACAGGGCCAGCCGGGCGCACCGGAACAGCGCCCCGAGCCCCGACTCCAGATGCGCGCTGGACAGCAGACTCGTCACCAGCAGCAGCGTCAGCAGCAGCAGATAGGCGCTGGGCCGCAGGCGCAGCCGCAGATTGAGCAGCAGGGCCAGCGCGAACGCGGCGACCAGCGCACCCATGGTGGCCATCTGGATCAGGGACCGGGGCAACGGGACGATCGTCTTCGCCCCGGCCGACCCCAGCGTGTTGAGGATCAGCAGCCCCCACACCGCCCCGACGAGTTTCGGCGAACGTGCCTCCACCTCACCCACCCCCCTGCGTACGGAAGGTGCTGCCGCTGTCCTGCTGGTACGGCGCCGCCTCCCACTGCAAGGCGTCCAGCACCCGGCTCGGATCGTGCGCGACGAACACCCACGGGCCGACGTACACGTTGTCGTGCCACCGGTTGCCCTGCGTGCGGGTGATCGCCTGCGCCACCTTGTCGCCCATGTACGGAGACCAGTCCGGGTAGGTGCCGTAGTTGGCGAGGAGGGCCATCCGGTCGCATTTCTCCGTGCAGCCGACGACCGACTTGTCGAGGGTGAAGCGGTTGTCGTGGATGTCCACGCGCCGGGTCTTCCAGCGGCAGTCGTCGTACAGCGGAGCCTTCGCGATCCCGGGCTGCCTGCACCGCCCGGTGTCCTTCACGAGGAGCGTGCAGTCGCCGGAGGACGTGTTGGCGGGGCTGTTGCAGAACCGGTCGGCGTTCTCCCACAGGGTGATGCCGGACCAGTTGTCCTCCAGGGTGTTGCGGTAGATCTCCAGCTTGTCCGTACGCGCCCTGACGCGCGGTTCGCCGCCGGACTCCGAGATGTAGACGGTGGCCAGCGGGAAGGAGTCGCCCCGGTCCGCGTACCGGCGGCCCTCGACCCAGTTGTTCCGGCGGATCGTGTTCTTCCTGATGACCGCGTTGTAGCTGGTCTCGTAGATCAGCGCGGCGCCGTCGTTCGACTCGATGACGTTGTCCTCGATCAGGAAGTCGTTGTTGTTGGTGTCCGCCCACAGCCCGGTGCCCCGGTTGCCGTGCACCCAGTTCCCGCGCACGTCGGCCCCGTCGACCGCCCAGAACTTCACGCCCCCCGTGCAGCCGCAGCCCTCCCGCTTGCGCTCCCAGTCACCCGTGTTGTTCCCGGTGATCTCGTTGCCCTCGACGACGAGACCGGTGACCCGGCCCTCGCTCTTGTACGCGTTCATGCCGTACTGCCCGTTCGCGCGCAGACAGTTGCCGCGCACCTGCTGCCGGGCACCCGCCATCAGCCCGGCACCCGTGTTGTGCTGGATCGTCAGGTGCTCGACGACCCACCCGTCCGCCGAGTCGTGGTTGACGACGCCCTCGTCGTGCGGCGCGACGAACCCCTCCACGGTCAGGGAGCGCAGGGTGACGCCGCGCGCGGGCCCGCCGAACGCGTACTGGTTGGTCCTGCGGCCGTCCAGCACCGCGCCGGGGGCGCCGAGATAGACGTCCCCGTCCTTGGGGACGACCTGGGCGTACCGGTCCTGTTCGAGGGTGTGCCTGCCCGGCCGGAGCCAGAACGTGGTGTGCGGGGGACTGCTCCTGGTCTTCGCGGCGAGGTCGCCGGGCACCGCCGGGTCGACGGTCACGGCACCCTTCGGCGCGGACGCCGGACCACCGGAGGGCTTGTCGCACACCCGGGCCACGGGCGTGGCGGGTGCGGCGGCGCTGGTGGACGGCTCGGGCCGCACGCTCGACGTTCCGCTGTCACAGCCGGCCACCGCCAGCAGCAGTGCCAGCGTCGCCGGTGCGGTCCAGTGCCGCCGCGTCATTCGTCTCCTCCTAGCCGTGGAACCCGAGTACGGTCGTGAACTCCCGCACACCGTCGGCGGATCCGGTGCCGACGAGCGTGGTCGCGGGCACCTTGCGCCCGAAGCCGGGGGAGTACCAGCCGAGCGGCGGATCGCTCTCCCCCCGGTGCGCCCGCCAGCTCAGCTCCCGCGGCAGCTTCAGCACCGCCGACCGGTCCTCCCCGTCCCGCTGCCAGGTCAGCAGTGCCCGGCCGCCGTCCAGCTCCGCGGTGACCGCCGGCCCCAGATGGAACGCCAGCCGCACGGCCCGGCGCGGTCCGCGCACGGTGTCGGTGATCCGCAACTCGCTTTGATGCAGGGCAACTTGGCGCCGATGTACCGAGGGCTGGTAGCCGTCGTGCTCGGCGCACCAGCGGTCCTCGCCGGCCTCCAGGACGCGGGTGCGGGCGTGCCGGGTCCACAGGAACGGGCCGCCGGAGACGGACTGGTCGGTGCCGTCGAGTCCGAGCGTGTTGTGGCCGAGGGTGGAGCGGAAGTACCGGCGCCACGCGGGCTGCCCGTGGTAGCAGTACGTCCCCGGGTCGGCGAGCACGTCCACCCCGTCGTGCCGGACCTCCACCGACAGGGCGTCCGCATGGGCGTGCGCGGCGATCGACAGGAACCCGTGCGGCCCGCCGTCGCACCGGCACCAGATCTCCCCGGGGCCCCGCAGGACGGTGAGCCCCGCGTCCGCGAAGTGTGCCGGGCGCTCCACCGGACGGTCGGCGCGCGCGTACGGCCTGATGAACGCGGCCAGCAGCGGGGTGCGGACGTCCGTCCCGGTGACCTGCGGCCACCAGTCGAGGCGCCCGAACACGGCGTCCCCCGTGGCCAGCAGCGACGCCCAGCGGTCCGTGCCCGCGCCGTCCACGACGAGCCCGTACCCGTCGTCCGCGTCCCCCTGCCGGGGTGGCCGCAGCCTGTTGTCCACGACCGCCGCGAGGGCGTCCGTCATGCGCAGCAGGACCAGCCGGACCGACGCGGGCACCGGTATCCCGGCCGCGTCCGCCTCGGCCAGGGCGGCGAGGCCCAGCTCCAGGACCAGGCCGTGGTACTCGGAGGCCAGCTCGCGGTTGAGGCCGGAGAGGAAGGTGTTGGCGCGCAGGTGCCGGTCCAAGGAGCGCAGGGAGTCCGCACGCCAGCGCGCCGACGCCGGGAACCAGTCGAAGACGCAGGACGCCGCGAACTGACCGGCGGCCTCCGCGACGACGTGGTTGTTCGCGGACGAGCCCCGGCTCGGGAACGCGGCCAGCCAGCGCTGGTGGTGCCAGATCTGCGCCACCGCCACCGGGTTGTCCTCGAACAGCGCGCCCGCTCCCGGCCAGCCGTCGAGGAGCCGGCGCACCCACACCCACGACAGCAGCCGGATCCCCAGCTCGATGCCGCTCGTCCAGTGCACGCCCCGCAGCGGCGCGTTCGCCGACCACCACGACCGCAGATGCTCCGCGACCCGCTCGGCGTACCGCTCGTCCCCGGTGAGCGCGTAGGCGGCGGCGAGGACGGTCAGGTACTGGTGCCGGGACAGCTCCCAGATCTGCTTGACGTCCCCGACGGTGTCCTCGTCGCGGTACGGCACGTCGAACGCGTACCCCCAGGGGGCGCGGCGGCCGGTCTTCGGGTCGAACGACCAGTCCGGGTCGGTGAGGTCGTCGCGGACGACGCCGAAGTACTCGGCGTGCCCCGCCAGCAGCCGGTCCGCCTCCGCGACGAGCCGCTTCACGGCGTCCGGCGCCGCCTCGGCGAGGGTCCCCGCCGGGAGCGTCGCCGTGAACCGGGCGTC
>NZ_JBTYMC010000215.1:0-11680 GCF_054880855.1 Streptomyces sp. S6
TGTTCCAGAGCCTGCACGTAGTCGTGGTGCAGCTGCGCGTTGAGCCGTTCCCGGCAGTCCGGCCGGCCCGAAGAGATCAGCAGGGCGGCGAGGGGATGGCCGCTCTCAGAGTCGGTCCATGCGCTGGCCGCCCAACTTGATGTCCAGCAGGCGGGGTTCGGCGCCGTCGAGGTCGTCGAGGAGCCACAGTTCACCGGCCGACGCGTACACCAGGCGGGTGCCGTCGCCGGTCAACTGGCGGGCGTAGAAGCCGTCCAGAGGTGTGTGCCGGCGCAGATCGGAGCCGTCGGCCGCCGAGGAGTAGGCGGCGCCGGTCCCTTCGTGGTCGGACAGGAACGCGATGCGGTCCCCCACCCACACCGGGGACTCCAGGTTGCCGTCCAACTCCTCGTGCAGCCGGACGAATTCGCCCTCTCCGCCCCGGTCGATCCACAGTTTGCCCGCCGTGCCGCCCCGGTAGCGCTTCCAGTGCGCCGCCTCGCGGCCGTGGCGGACGGAGAGGAGGACGGGGTGCGGGCCGTCGAGCGCGAGGTCGTCGACGAGGCCGTAGGGCAGGGTCGTCGCCGGTCCGCCGTCGAGGGGGACGGCGCGGGCCCAGCTGCGGGAGCGGGACGCCTGGTCGTGGGTGGAGACGACGAGGACGCGCCCGTCGGGCGTCCAGCCGCACACGCGGGTGGTCGAACTCCCCCAGTATGTAAGGCGAGTTGACGGTCCTCCCTCGGCCGGTGCGACGAGGACCTCCCGGGCGCCGTCCCGCGTCGAGGTCCAGGCGACCGTCGTGCCGTCGGGGGATATCCGGGGGGCCGTGACGGGCGTGTTGTCGGCGCTCACCCGCCAGGCACGGCCGCCGTCCAGGGGTGCGAGCCAGACGTCGTCCTCGGCGGTGAAGGCCACCGAGTCGCCGTGCAGGTGCGGGAACCGGAGATACGCAGCGGGCTGGGTCACCCGGTCACCCTATGCAGGGAACGCCCGTACAGACACCGGTTTCGGATCACTTGTCGGGACGGCGGCCCCGATCGCCGTCGCACCGCACCGCCTCGGTCACCCTCCGGCGCTCGGCGACACCACCGGCGAGGGCGACACGCACTCCCCGAGCCCGCTCACCCGGAACACCTGCCGCTCCCCCACATCCGCGCTCAAGTCCCCCCGCACACAGGCCCCTTCGACGGCCCGTGTCACCCGTCCGGTGACGGTGACGTCCTTGCCGTCCTCGGTCTTCCCGGCGCAGTCCACGGAGACGAGGTTCAGCTCCCCGCCGACCGGCGCGTCCGGCGCCTGGGAGGAACTCGTGTACTGTCCGGTGCAGTTGATCCACCGCACAGCCACCCCCCGCCGCTGCATCTCCGCCTTGGCGACCGCCCCCGTCGTGTTCGCCACCCCCGTCGCCCCGATCCCCCCGGGATCGCACGCCACCAGCCCGCCCACGAGCACCCCCACCGCTCCCGCAAGCCCGGCCACGCGCACCACCCACATAAACAAGCAGCGTGCCACCGTCCGACCCGCGAGGATAGGGGTCATGCGCCTGAGGAAGCTGACGACGGACCACACGTACCGCTGGTCGGTCCACCACGTCCACGGCACGGGCGCTGGATCCAGGGCAGCGGCTACACCGACCACTCGGGCTCGGTCAGCACCGACGACCACTACCTGAACCTCCATCTCCCGTCCGCGGTAAGGGCGTTCGCGGACTAGACGGAGGAGCGAGGCATGTTCCGGACGAGCACCGTTGACCCCGACCCCGGCCCCCACCCCGGCCTCAGCCGCGCAGCAGCAGCCACTCCTGGAGTTCCACCAAGTTCCCCTCGGGATCCTTGAGATGGGCGACCCGCATCCGCTCGCCCAGCGGGGCGGGGCCGTGCACGAGGACGGCTCCCCGCCCGGTGATCTCCGCGCAGTACGCGTCCAGGTCGTCCACCCGCAGCGCGACCAGCGACCGGTGCCCGGTGCACTCGTCGTTCAGCTCACCGAGCAACTGGGCCATCATCGCCCGGTCCTGCAACGCGATCCCGGCGGATCCGGTGACGGGGCTGAACTTCTCGTACGGGCCGCCTCGGGCGCCCGACTGCGGCTTGAGGCCGAGGACTTCGGCGTAGAAGTGGTAGCAGGCGGCGAAGTCGGTGACGAGCAGCCGCACTTGAGCGAGTTCCACGGCGACCCCCTAGGCCCAGCGGCCGGTTCGTCCCAGTACCAGTGCGGCGGCGGCCGTCCCCGCGGTCGATGTCCGCAGCACGCTCCGGCCCAGCCGGCAGGTCACCGCCCCCGCCTCCTCGAACAGCGCCAACTCCTCGGGAGAGACGCCCCCTTCGGGCCCCACGACGAGCACGATCTCCCCGGCGGAGGGCAGTTCGAGCGTCGCGAGGGGCGCGCTGCCGTACTCCCGGTCCTCGTGCAGCACGACGGCGAGATCCGCGCCCGCGAGCAGCGCGGCGGCCTGTTTGCCGGTCGCCAGGTCGGCGACCTCGGGGAACCGCACCCGGCGCGACTGCTTCCCCGACTCCCGTGCGGTGGCACGCCACTTGGCGAGCGCCTTCTGCCCGCGCTCGCCCTTCCACTGCGTGATGCAGCGCGAGGCGGCCCACGGCACGATCGCGTCGACCCCGACCTCGGTCATCGTCTCGACGGCCAACTCCCCCCGGTCGCCTTTGGGAAGAGCCTGGACGACGGTGAGACGCGGCGCGGGGAGAGGCTCCTCGGTGACGCCGGAGAGACGGACCGTCAGCCGGTCCTTGCCCTCGGCGGCGACGACGGACCCCTCGGCCCACCGCCCGGCCCCGTCGGTGAGGACGACTTCCTCGCCCGCCTGGAGCCGCTTCACGGAGACGGCGTGCCGTCCCTCGGGCCCGTCGAGGACGAACTCCGGTCCGGCGCCCGCGAGTTGCTCGACCACGAAGACCGGCGCGGTCATCAGGCCACGCCCCCGTCGGCGGTCGGCGCGTCGTCCGGCAGCGGTGCCGTCTCGGCCAACGCGGTGCGCGCGGCGTCCAGTTCGGCGGCGAGCAGCTCGACGAGGTCCCCGGCGGGCAGCTCCCGTGCCATCCGGTGCCCCTGTCCCGCCCACAGCGCCATGCCCTGCGCGTCCCCGGCCTTCGCGGCGGCCTTGCGCAGCGGCGACGTCAGGTGGTGGATCTCCGGGTAGGCGGCGGGGGCGTACGGGCCGTGCTCGCGCAGGAACCGGTTGACCAGGCCCCGGGCGGGCCGTCCCGAGAACGCGCGGGTCAACTCCGTGCGCGCGAACAGGGGGTTGGTGAGCGCCTGCTTGTGGACGGCCGCGGCCCCCGACTCCGGCGTCGCGAGGAACGCGGTGCCGAGCTGGGCGGCGCACGCGCCGGCCGCCATGACCGCGGCGATCTGGCCGCCCCGCATGATGCCGCCCGCCGCGACCAGCGGCAGTGAGACCGCCTCGCGGATCTGGGTGAGCAGCGCGAGCAGGCCGACGCCCGCACGGTCGTTCTCCGGGTTGTCGCGGTGCGTGCCCTGGTGACCGCCCGCCTCGACGCCCTGCACGATCACCGCGTCGGCGCCGGCGCGCTCCACGGCGACGGCCTCCTCCGGGGAGGTCGCGGTGACGAGGGTGAGCGTCCCGGCCCGCCGCAGCCGCTCCAGTACCTCAGGGTGAGGGGTACCGAAGTGGAACGAGACCACGGGTACGGGGTTGTCGAGGAGGACGGCGAGTTTCGCCTCGAAGCCGTCGTCCCGGCCGCTCTCGGGGTCGCCCAGCTCCGTCTCGTACCAGGTGGACTCGCCGGCGAGCTGGTTCGCGTACAGCTCCACCGCGCCCGCCTCGGCGTACTCGGGCTGCGGGAGGAAGAGGTTCACCCCGAACGGGCGCGAGGTCTGGCCCCGGACCTGCTTGATCTCCTCGTACATGCCGTCGGCCGTCTTGTACCCGGCGGCAAGGAACCCGAGACCCCCCGCCTCGGACACGGCCGCGGCCAGCCTCGGCACGGAGACCCCGCCCGCCATGGGGGCCTGCACGATCGGGAGAGGGAAGAGATCGGTCAGTTCGGAGGACATGACCGCATGTTGTCACGTCCCCCGAACAAGTCCGAACCGACCCCACGTTTGGCACATGCCAACAGGATCAACGCCGGCAAAACACCTCAGCGTCCGTTGAACGCGTCCTTCAACCGCGAGAACAACCCCTGCTGCCCAGGCTGGAACTGCCCCGTGGGCCGTTCCTCCCCCCGCAGCTTCGCCAGCTCGCGCAGCAGCCGCTCCTGCTCCGGGTCCAGCTTCATGGGTGTCTGGACCTCGACGTGAACGATGAGGTCGCCGCGCCCGCCGCCTCGCAGGTGGGTGACACCGCGTCCGTGCAGCGGGATCGACTGGCCCGACTGGGTGCCCGGCCGGATGTCGACCTCCTCCAGGCCGTCCAGCGTCTCCAGCGGCACCTTCGTGCCGAGGGCGCCGGCGGTCATCGGGATGGTGACCGTGCAGTGCAGGTCGTCGCCCCGGCGCTGGAACATGGCGTGCGGGAGTTCGTGGATCTCGACGTAGAGGTCACCGGCGGGACCGCCACCGGGCCCGACCTCGCCCTCGCCGGCGAGCTGGATGCGCGTGCCGTTGTCGACGCCGGCCGGGATCTTGACCGTCAGCGTCCGCCGGGAGCGGATGCGGCCGTCGCCGGCGCACTCGGGACACGGCGTCGGGACGACCGTCCCGAAGCCCTGGCACTGGGGGCACGGCCGGGACGTCATGACCTGGCCCAGGAAGGACCGGGTGACCTGCGAGACCTCACCCCGGCCGCGGCACATGTCACACGTCTGCGCGGTGGTGCCGGGCGCGGCCCCCTCGCCGCTGCACGTGTTGCAGACGATGGCCGTGTCGACCTGGATGTCCTTGGTCGTGCCGAACGCGGCTTCGTCGAGGTCGATCTCCAGGCGGATCATCGCGTCCTGGCCGCGCCGCGTGCGTGAGCGCGGGCCGCGCTGGGACGCCGTCCCGAAGAACGCGTCCATGATGTCCGAGAAGTTGCCGAAACCGCCCGCGCCGAAGCCGCCCGCGCCGCCGCCGCTCTGCGAGAGCGGGTCGCCGCCGAGGTCGTAGACCTGCTTCTTCTGCGGGTCGGAGAGGACCTCGTAAGCGGCGTTGATCTCCTTGAACCGCTCCTGGGTCTTCGGGTCCGGGTTGACGTCCGGGTGCAGCTCGCGCGCAAGCCGACGGAACGCCTTCTTGATCTCATCCTGCGACGCGTCACGGCGCACGCCGAGGACGGCGTAGTAATCCGTCGCCACTTACGACTCCGCCAGGATCTGTCCGACGTACCTCGCCACTGCGCGTACCGCTCCCATCGTTCCCGGGTAGTCCATGCGGGTCGGTCCGACCACGCCGAGCTTGGCGACTGCCTCGCCGCCCGAACCGTAACCGACCGACACGACGGACGTGGAGTTGAGTCCCTCGTAGGCGTTCTCGTGCCCGATGCGCACGGTCATGCCCGAATCTCCCGCCTCGCCAAGCAACTTGAGGAGCACGACCTGCTCCTCAAGGGCCTCCAGGACGGGCCGGATGGTGAGGGGAAAGTCATGTCCGAAGCGGGTGAGATTGGCTGTTCCGCCGATCATCAGCCGCTCCTCGTTCTCCTCGACGAGCGTCTCCAGGAGAGTGGAGAGCACCGTCGAGACCGTACCCCGGTCTTCTCGCTCGAAAGCCTCCGGGAGGTCCTCGACGAGCGGGGGCACGTCACTGAAGCGGCGGCCCGCGACCCGGCTGTTGAGCCGCGCGCGCAGGTCCGCCAGCGACGACTCCCCGAACGGCGCCGGGCAGTCGATCATCCGCTGCTCCACCCGGCCCGTGTCCGTGATCAGCACGAGCATCAGCCGCGCGGGCGCGAGCGCCAGCAGCTCGACGTGCCGGACGGTGGAGCGGGTGAGGGAGGGGTACTGGACGACGGCGACCTGACGGGTGAGCTGCGCGAGCAGCCGTACCGTGCGGGCCACCACGTCGTCCAGGTCGACCGCGCCGTCCAGGAAGTGGTGGATCGCGCGGCGTTCCGGCGCCGTCATCGGCTTGACGCCGGCCAGCCTGTCGACGAACAGGCGGTAGCCCTTGTCGGTGGGGATGCGGCCGGCGCTGGTGTGCGGCTGGTGGATGAACCCCTCGTCCTCCAGCACGGCCATGTCGTTGCGCACGGTCGCCGGGGAGACCCCGAGGTTGTGCCGCTCGGTGAGCGCCTTCGAGCCCACCGGCTCCTCGGTCCCGACATAGTCCTGGACGATCGCGCGCAGCACCTGAAGCCTGCGTTCACTCAGCACCGCGCACACCTCCAGATGTCCGTCCCTGGCACTCTCCCCTGACGACTGCCAGTGTACGGCGATCGTGTACCACGGGGGCAAGGTCGTCCCGCCGCCGGTTGGTACAGCTAGCGTCTCTGTATGACGGTGACTTGGGAAGAGCTCGGCTGGGAGCGCCTGTCGGATCGGGCCGGACGGATCCGCCTCCCCGGATGGGACTGCACGGTGGGACTGGTGACGGCCCCCGGCGCCACCCTCATGATCGACGCGGGCTCCAGCCTCCCGGAGGGCACCCGCCTCCACACGGAGGCCACCCACCTCACCGGCGTCAATGTGACCCATCTCGCCCTCACCCACGCCCACTTCGACCACGTCCTCGGCGCGGCGGCCTTCCCGGGGGCGGCGGTCTACGCGGCGAGCGCCGCCTACGACGCCGCCGAGCTGACCGACGACGCCGTACGCAACGGCCTGGCCCGCCACCTGGCCGAGGAGGCGACGGCCGCGCTGATCACGCCGGATCACGTGGTGAGGGACAGGTTGACGCTGGTGCTGGGGGAGAGCGCCCCCAGCAAGATCCTCCTCGCCCGTCTCGGCCCCGCCCACTCCCCCGACGACCTCGTCGTCCTCGTCCCCGGCACCCCCGACTCCCCTCCCATCCTCTTCTGCGGCGACCTCGTCGAGGAGTCCGGCGAGCCGCAGGCGGGGTCGGACGCGGTGCCGGGGCGGTGGCCGGAGGTGCTGGACGTGCTGCTGGAGCTGGGTGGGCAGGACGCGCTGTACGTGCCCGGTCACGGGGCGGTCGTGGACGCGGAGTTCGTGCGGCGGCAGCGTGACGCTCTGCGCGAACGCTTCGGCGTGTCGCACGGGTGAAGGCGGGACCGCTCCCGCGTACTTCTCCTATCGTCATCCGAATGCGCCAGTACTCGCCCGACCTGACCCCTCCCTGGAAGAAGAAGCAGGCCCCCGCCCCGGAGATCCCGGCCGACCCCGGCCTCGTCGTCGAGGAACCCGGCACCGGTTTCTGCGGTGCGGTGATCCGCTGCGAGGCGGGCACGGTCACGCTGGAGGACCGCTTCGGCAAACACCGCGTCTTTCCGATGGAACCCCGTGGGTTCCTCCTGGAGGGCCGCGTGGTGACGCTGGTCAGGCCCTCGGCGCAGGCGTCCACGCAACCCGCCCGCACCGCCTCCGGCTCCGTCGCCGTCCCCGGCGCCCGCGCGCGCGTGGCCCGAGCCGGCCGCATCTACGTGGAGGGCCGCCACGACGCCGAGCTGGTCGAGAAGGTCTGGGGCGACGACCTGCGCATCGAGGGTGTCGTCGTGGAGTACCTGGAGGGCGTGGACGACCTCCCCGCGATCGTCGACACCTTCGCCCCCGGCCCGGACGCCCGCCTCGGCATCCTCGTCGACCACCTCGTCCCCGGCACGAAGGAGTGGCGCATCGCGCAGGCGGTCACCAGCGACCACGCCCTCGTGGTGGGCCACCCGTACATCGACATCTGGGAGGCGGTGAAGCCGTCGTCCCTGGGCATCTCCGCGTGGCCCCGCGTGCCTCATGGGCAGGACTGGAAGACGGGGGTGTGCCGGGCGTTGGGCTGGCCGTCGGAGAACACCGGGGCGGTGTGGCAGGCGATTCTGAAGCGGGTGACGTCTTACAAGGACCTGGAGCCGGAGTTGTTGGGGAGGGTGGAGGAGCTGATCGATTTCGTCACCGCATAGTGCCGGGTCGCTGCAAGGTACCGAACCTGCTCGTGTCCAGTTCGATGCCCAACCAAGGCAACGGCACCGGGTCACCGAACTTCCGCGTCCGTTCCGACTGGTAGTCGGCCGACATCCCCCGCCCGGACGGCTCCGACAGCACCAGACACCTGGCCTCGAAGGGGTCGATGATCAGATACGCGGGGACACCGCCGGCAGCGTAGATCGACCGCTTCTGCACATAGTCGCGGTGGGCACTGGTCTTGGACACGACCTCCACCACGAGGGTCAAGGCCGCTGCGGGCACGAGCCGTCCCGGACTGTCGTCGGCGCCGAGCTCCAGAATGACGAGGTCCGGCTGCGGCTCGCTGTTCTCCTCCGGAATGGCCACGTCCTGTGTCTGGAGCCGGTCCCATCGGTCGGACGGGATCTGGTCCTGCACAGCCTGCACGATGCGGTTGTGGACCTTGTCCGGCCCGGTCATCATCACGATGTCCCCCCAGATGAGCTCTGCCTTGTAGCCCTCGGGAACCTCCAGGTTCTCGAAGGTCTCGTGCACCCGGCGATCATCCACAGCGGTCATCTCCGTGACCCTCCATCTCCGCCGCGCTGTCTGTCGGCAGAACCCTACGAACCAGGTTAGGCACCGAACCTACGTTCCGCACCGATTCACTCCCCCGAGTGATCAGTCCACCAGATCCCTGACGACCGCATCCGCCAGCAACCGCCCCTTCAACGTCAGCACAGCGCTCCCCGCGCCGTACGCCCCCTCCTCCAGCAGCCCCTCGCTCAGCGCCCGGCGTGCGGCAGCGGCCCCCGCCTCCCGCAGCAGCCCCAGCGGCACCCCCTCCCGCAGCCGCAGTTCCAGCAGGATCCGTTCGACGCGGCGGTCCTCCTCGGAGAGCACCTCACGCCCCGCCCCCGGCGAACGCCCCTCGGCCAGCGCCCCCGCGTACGCGCCGGGGTGTTTCACGTTCCACCACCGCACGCCCCCCACGTGGGAGTGGGCGCCGGGACCGGCCCCCCACCAGTCCGCGCCCCGCCAGTACAGCTCGTTGTGCAGGCAGCGGGCGGCGTCGGAGGTGGCCCAGTTGGAGACCTCGTACCAGGAGAACCCGGCGCCCGACAGCACGGACTCGGTGATGAGGTACCGGTCCGCGTGGACGTCGTCGTCGGTCATGGGGACCTCACCGCGCCGGATCCGCCGGGCGAGCTGGGTGCCCTCCTCGACGATGAGGGCGTACGCGCTGACGTGGTCGGGCCCGGCGCCGAGGGCCGCGTCGAGGGAGGCCCGCCAGTCGTCGTCGGACTCACCGGGGGTGCCGTAGATCAGGTCGAGGTTGACGTGCTCGAACCCGGCGCCACGCGCCTCGGCGACGCACGCCTCGGGCCGCCCGGGGGTGTGCGTGCGGTCGAGGATCTTCAGCACATGCGGGCGCGCGCTCTGCATCCCGAAGGACACCCGGTTGAACCCGCCCTCCCGCAGCGCGGCGAGATAGGCGGGGTCGACGGTCTCGGGGTTCGCCTCGGTGGTGACCTCCGCGTCGGCGGCCAGCCCGAACTCGTCGCGGATCGCGCCGAGCATCCGGACGAGGTCCCCGGCGGCCAGCAGCGTCGGCGTCCCCCCGCCGACGAACACGGTCCGCACCTCCCGGGGGTCGTCCCCGAGCACCTTGCGCGCGAGCCGGATCTCGTCGATCAGGGTGTCCGCGTAGTTGTCCCGGGACGCCAGCACCCCTCCCGTACCCCGCAGCTCGGTCGCGGTGTACGTGTTGAAGTCGCAGTACCCGCAGCGCGTGGCGCAGTACGGGACGTGCAGGTAGAAGCCGAGCGGCCGGTCCCCGGCCCCGGCGAGCGCGGCGGCGGGCAGCGCACCGTCTGCGGGGACGGGTTCACCGTCGGGAAGTACGGAAGGCATGCCCCCATTGTCCCGCACCCCGTAGTACCCGAGAGCTACCCGGCCCGGCCCCTCACCCCCGTAGTACCCGAGAGCTACTCGGCCTGGAGCACCAGCAACGCGAGATCGTCCTCCGGCGGCCTCGACCCGAACTCGTGCACCAGATCCCGGATCCGCTCCGCGATCAGCTCCGCGTCGTACCCCGCGCACCCCGCGAGCGCGATCGCCAGCCCGTCCCCGTCGTCGAACTGCCGTCCCCCGTCCCGCCGTTCGGTGACCCCGTCGGTGACGCACAGGAGGCTGTCCCCGGGCAGCAGGTACACCTCCTCGCTGCGGTACGTGGCGTCCTCCACGACCCCGATGAGCGTCTGGGGCTGCGCCGCCGTGCACACGCTGCCGTCGGGCCGCAGCAGCAGCGGCAGCGGATGCCCGGCGGAGGCGAGGACGACCCGTACACCCCCCGCGTAGGGGATCAGCTCGCCGTAGAGGAGCGACAGGAACCGCGTCTGGGGCCCCTCGCCGGGCCCCACCGGGCCGACGTACGCGCGGGCCGCCGCGTCCGCCGCCTCCGTCGCGTCGTCGAGGAGCAGTTGGTTCAGCCGGTCGAGGACGTCCGCCACCCCGTACCCCTCACGGGCCAGCAGCCGCAGCCACGGCCGGGCGAGCCCGATGACGACGGCGGCCTCGGGCCCCTTCCCCTGGACGTCCCCGACGGCGAAGCACCAGCGTCCGTCCCCGGCGGGGAAGAGGTCGTAGAAGTCGCCGCTGGGCCCGCCCTTCTCCCGGGGTTCGTAGACGAGCGCGCTGCGCACCCCGGGGATCTCGGCGACGGCGCCGGGCAGCAGCCCGCGCTGGAGCACGGAGCTGATGGTGACCTGGCGCGCGTACTGCCGGGCGGCGCCGATCGCGAGGGCGACGCGCCGGCTGAGGTCCTCGACGAGCCCGGTGACCTCGTCGGGGAACCGCTGGTGCCCGCAGCGCCCGATGACGAGGGTGCCGAGATGCCGTCCCCCGGCGACGAGCCGGTACGCGAGGGCGGTGCCGGGCGTGCCGAGGGCCTGGGCGGGCCAGGGGTGGTCGTAGGGCTGGGTACCGACGGGCCGGCCGGTATCGGGGGGTTTCGGCGGCATCTCCGCCAGCTCCCGCTTCAGCGCCTCCAGGCACCCTTCGCTGCCGTGCCACACCCGGGCGAGCCGCGTCCCGGCCCCGATGGTCTCGTCGTCCAGCCAGACGGCGCACCAGTCGGCGACCCTCGGCACGAGGAGCTGTCCGGTGAGGGAGGCGACGAGGTCCTCGTCGAGCTGCCCGGCGAGCAGGTCGGACGCCTCGGCGAGGAAGGAGAGCGCCCCGCGCCCCAGCCAGTCCTGCTCGTTCTGTCCGCTCTGGGGCTGCGGGGCGAGCGCGACGGCGAGTCCGAGGGCGGGAAGGGGTCCGAGGACGGAGACGGGTCCGTGGGCGAGCGCCTCACACGTCCCGCACCCGTCCTCACCGCACTCCCCGCACCCCTCGGTCTCCCCGATCCGCGCCCACACCGTCTTCCCGTCCCTGCGGTACGTCACCCCCCACTCCATGGCCAGCGCGGTGACGAGCCTCAACCCCCGTCCGTACTCGGCTTGTTCGTACTCCCGGTCCCCGTCCCGCAGGGTCCGTGAAGGATGCCGGTCGGAGACCTCGACGACGATGTCGTACGCCGGCCCCGGCCCCGTTCCCTCTCTCGGCTCCTCCAGCCGGCAGTCGATCTCGACGTCGGTGCCGGCGTGAACGACGGCGTTGGTGACGAGTTCGCTGAGGACGAGCACCGCCTCGTCCCCGGCGCGGGCGCCGGCCCGGCGGCCCGAGGCGGCCCACTCGCCGAG
>NZ_JBTYMC010000216.1:0-11665 GCF_054880855.1 Streptomyces sp. S6
GGGCCCTGCGGCGGCTGGGAGGACGTCCCGGCGGGGCTGCGCGAGGCACGGCACGTCGCCGACGCCGTCGACGGCGCGGGAGACGCCCTCGACCTCCCCGGCGTCGTCCGCCTCAAGGACGTCCATCTGCGCGGCCTCGTACGGCTGTTGCGGGACGACCCGCACGTCCAGGCGTTCGCCGAGCGGGAGTTGGACGGGCTGCTGCGCGCGGCGGACGACGATCTGCTCGCCGTCCTGCGCACCTACCTCGCGACCGGCCGCAACAAGTCGCGCACCGCGCAGCTCCACCACGTCTCACGGCCCGCCCTGTACCGCAGGCTGGAGGCGATACAGACGCGCCTCGGCGTCGACCTGGACGACTTCGAACAGGCGGCGTCCGTGCACATCGCACTCCTCGCGCACGACGCGCAACAGAGCTGACCGCGCTGTCGGAAACAGCTGGGAAACCTGCATCCACCTGCGAAAACGGCGGTGAAACATGGGCCGGAGAGAGCGTGACAACGTGGCACGCGCGGCGCCTCCAGACGTGACACGCTGCAACTCAAACCGGGCTCCCGGGCTTCCTAGGCTCCTCGCACACCGAGTGACCGGAGGTCCCGATGAGCAGAGTGATCCGTGCCGCGATCTTCCAGACCGCCTGGACGGGCGACAAGGAGTCGATGATCCGGGTGCACGAGCAGGCGGTGCGCGACGCCGCCGCCCAGGGTGCCCAAGTCCTGTGCTTCCAGGAGCTGTTCTACGGACCCTACTTCTGCCAGGTGCAGGACCCGGCGTTCTACGAGTACGCCGAGCAGATCCCCGACGGGCCGATCGTCAAGCGGTTCCAGGCACTTGCGAAGGAGCACGGCATCGTCCTCGTGCTGCCGATGTACGAGGAGGAACAGCCCGGCGTCCTCTACAACACCGCCGCCGTCATCGACGCGGACGGCTCCTACCTCGGCAAGTACCGCAAGCACCACATCCCCCAAGTGAAGGGATTCTGGGAGAAGTTCTACTTCCGGCCCGGCAACGCGGGCTGGCCCGTCTTCGACACCAAGGTCGGGAAGATCGGCGTCTACATCTGCTACGACCGCCACTTCCCCGAAGGCTGGCGGGCGTTGGGCCTCGCCGGTGCCGAGATCGTCTTCAACCCGTCGGCGACCTCGCGCGGACTCTCCGCCTACCTCTGGCAGTTGGAGCAGCCGGCGGCGGCCGTCGCCAACGAGTACTTCGTCGGCGCGATCAACCGCGTCGGCGTGGAGGAACTCGGCGACAACGACTTCTACGGGACCTCGTACTTCGTGGACCCGGAGGCCCAGTTCGTCGGCGAGGTCGCGAGCGACAAGGAGTCCGAACTCGTCGTGCGCGACCTCGACCTCGCCAAGCTCCGCGAGGTCCGCGACCGCTGGCAGTTCTACCGCGACCGCCGCACCGACGCCTACGGCCCGCTGACCGCTCCCTGACCGGCGCCGCGCGCGGGCCCGGCAGGAGCACGAACCCCGGGCCCCGCGCGGGTGTTGCAGTAACCGTTCTTGAGAACAGGAGCAGGGAGCAATGAGCAGTCGTACCGTCATCCGCGGCGGTCTCGTCGTCACCGCGTCCGACGAGATCCACGCCGACGTCCTGATCGAGGACGGCCGGATCGCCGCCCTCGCCGCCACCGGCACCCCCGCGGCTGAGGCGTGGACGGCCGAGCGGGTCCTCGACGTGACCGGCAAGTACGTCATCCCGGGCGGCGTCGACGCCCACACCCACATGGAGCTGCCGTTCGGCGGCACCTTCGCCTCCGACACCTTCGAGACCGGCACCCGCGCCGCGGCCTGGGGCGGCACCACCACGATCGTCGACTTCGCGGTGCAGAGCGTCGGCCACACCCTGCGCGAGGGCCTCGACGCCTGGCACGCCAAAGCCGAGGGCAACTGCGCGATCGACTACGCCTTCCACATGATCGTCTCCGACGTCCACGACGAGACGCTCAAGGAGATGGACCTCCTCGTCGAGGAAGGCGTCACCTCCTTCAAGCAGTTCATGGCCTACCCCGGCGTCTTCTACAGCGACGACGGCCAGATCCTGCGCGCCATGCAGCGCTCCGCCGACAACGGCGGGCTGATCATGATGCACGCCGAGAACGGCATCGCCATCGACGTCCTCGTCCGACAGGCCCTGGAACGCGGTGAGACGGACCCCCGCTACCACGGCGAGGTCCGCAAGGCGCTCCTGGAGGCCGAGGCCACGCACCGCGCCATCAGGCTCGCGCAGGTCGCCGGCGCACCCCTGTACGTCGTGCACGTCTCCGCGATGGAGGCGGTCGCCGAGCTGGCGCGGGCGCGCGACGAAGGGCTCAACGTCTTCGGCGAGACCTGCCCGCAGTACCTGTTCCTGTCGACCGACAACCTCGCCGAACCGGACTTCGAGGGCGCCAAGTACGTGTGCAGCACGCCACTTCGGCCCCGCGAGCACCAGGCGAAGCTGTGGCAGGGCCTGCGTACCAACGACCTCCAGGTCGTCTCCACCGACCACTGCCCCTTCTGCTTCGTGGGACAGAAGGAGCTGGGCCGGGGCGACTTCTCGAAGATCCCCAACGGTCTGCCCGGCGTCGAGAACCGAATGGACCTGCTCCACCAGGCAGTTGTGGACGGCCACATCTCGCGCCGCCGCTGGATCGAGATCGCCTGCGCCACCCCGGCCCGGATGTTCGGCCTCTACCCGAAGAAGGGCACCATCGCCCCCGGCGCCGACGCCGACGTCGTCATCTACGACCCGCACGCCGAGCAGACCGTCTCCGCCGAGACCCACCACATGAACGTCGACTACTCGGCGTACGAGGGCAAACGGCTCACCGGCCGGGTCGAGACGGTGCTCTCGCGCGGCGAACTCGTCATCACCGAGCGGGAGTTCACCGGACGCGCCGGACACGGCGCCTACACCCCGCGCTCCACCTGTCAGTACCTCATCTAGGGAATGGCGCCCATGGACTTCGGACTTGTCCTCCAGACCGACCCGCCCGCCTCGCGCGTCATCGAGCTGATGAAACGCGCCGAGGACAACGGCTTCACCTACGGCTGGACCTTCGACTCCGCCGTACTGTGGCAGGAGCCGTTCGTGATCTACAGTCAGATCCTCGCCCAGACCTCGAAGTTGACGGTCGGGCCGATGGTCACCAACCCCGGCACCCGCACCTGGGAGGTCACCGCCTCCACCTTCGCCACCCTCAACGACATGTTCGGCAACCGCACGGTCTGCGGCATCGGACGCGGTGACTCCGCGATGCGCGTCGCGGGGCGAACTCCCAACACCCTGGCCCGGATCAGCGAGGCCATGAAGGTCATCCGCGCCCTCGGCTCCGGTCAGGAGGCCGATCTCGGCGGGACGGTCGTCAAGTTCCCGTGGGCCAAGCCGGACGCCCGACTCCCCGTGTGGATGGCCGCGTACGGGCCCAAGGCGCTCAAGATGACCGGCGAGGAGGCCGACGGGTTCATCCTCCAGCTCGCCGACCTCTACCTCACCGAGTACATGGTGAAGGCCGTCAAGGACGCCGCCGCAGCCGCCGGACGCGACCCGGACGCCGTCAGGATCTGCGTCGCCGCGCCCGCCTACGTCACCGCCGACGACTCGCCCGAGGCCCTCGCCCACGCCCGCGAACAGTGCCGCTGGTTCGGCGGGATGGTCGGCAACCACGTCGCCGACCTCGTCTCCAAGTACGGCGAGCACTCCTCCCAAGTCCCGGACGAACTCACCGAGTACATCAAGTCCCGTGAGGGCTACGACTATTCACATCACGGACGTAGCGGCAACCCCGACACCCAGTTCGTCCCGGACGAGATCGTCGACCGCTTCTGCGTCATCGGCACCCCCGAACAGCACGTCGAGAAACTGAACGCCCTCCGGGCCCTCGGCGTCGACCAGTTCGCGGTCTACGACATGCACGACGCGCAGGAAGCGGTCATCGACACGTACGGCACGACGGTGATCCCGGCCGTCAACGGCTGAGCCTACCCTGGTCAATTGGTCTCCCCCTCCCCGGAAAGCCTTGCGGCGAAGGCGCCTTGAGGCATCCGGCGAGGGGGCCGGGCACAGCCCCGCATCCCGGGCGCGCACCCGCCCCCCCGCGCGCACCCGCACGGCATCCGCACGGCCTCTCCCCGCATCCCCTCTCCCCGATTGGCCAGCCCATGACCGACATCGCGCCCACCGCGCCGCCACCCTCCCAAGTCACCCTCGCCGACGGCCGGGTGGAGATCGCACCCGGCTCCCCGCAGCCCAGCGGCCCCTACGCCAACGAGGACCTCCTCCCCGTCCCGGTCGAGAAACGGACCTGGACGACCTACAATTTTTCGGCGCTGTGGGTCGGCATGGCCCACAACACGGCTTCCTGGACGCTCGCTTCGGGTCTCATCGCCGTCGGCATGGACTGGAAGCAGGCGGTGTTCACCATCGCCCTGGCCAACCTCGTCGTGCTGGTGCCGATGCTGCTGACCGGGCACGCCGGGCCCAAGTACGGCATTCCGTTCCCCGTGTTCGCGCGCGCCTCGTTCGGGGTGCGCGGCGCCAACCTGCCCGCCGTCGTACGGGCGTTGGTGGCGTGCGGCTGGTTCGGCATCCAGACCTGGATCGGCGGGGAGGCGATCTACTTCCTCGCCGGGAAGCTGATCGGCTCCGGGTGGAGCGACGCCGGAAAGGTCGGCGGGTACGCGTGGACGATGTGGCTGTCGTTCGCGATCTTCTGGGCGCTCCAAGTGGCCATCATCTACCGGGGGATGGAGACGATCCGCCGGTTCGAGAACTGGGCGGCGCCGTTCGTCCTCGTCGGCGCGGTCGTCATGCTGATCTGGATGAGCGACAAGGCGGGCGGGTTCGGGCCGTTGCTCGACCAGCCGTCCAAGCTCGGCTGGGGCGGCGACTTCTGGAAGTTGTTCTGGCCCTCCCTGATGGGCATGATCGGCTTCTGGTCGACGCTGTCGCTGAACATCCCCGACTTCACCCGCTACGGCAAGTCGCAGCAGGCCCAGACCTGGGGCCAGGCGCTCGGCCTGCCGACCACGATGACCCTGTTCGCGCTGCTGTCGGTGCTCGTCACCTCCGGCTCGCAGGCCGTCTACGGCGAGACGATCTGGGACCCGGTCCAGCTCGCCGCCAAGACCGACAACGTCTTCGGGCTGCTGTTCGCGCTGGTGACGGTCCTTGTGGCAACGCTTTCCGTCAACATCGCCGCGAACCTCGTCTCCCCGGCGTTCGACTTCTCCAACATCGCGCCCCGGAAGATCAGTTTCCGCACCGGCGCCCTCGCGACCTGCGTCCTCGGCGTCCTGATCTTCCCCTGGAAGCTGTACTCCGACCCGCAGGGCTACATCTTCACCTGGCTCGGCCTGGTCGGCGGCCTCCTCGGCACCGTCGCCGGCATCCTCATCGCCGACTACTGGATCCTGCGCCGCGGCAAGCTCGACCTCGTCGACCTGTACCGCACGGGGGGCCGCTACTGGTACGAGAACGGCTGGAACTGGCGTGCCGTCGTCGCCTTCCTCGTCGGCGGCGTCCTCGCGGTCGGCGGCGCGAGCTTCAAGCCGATCATCGACGGCCGGCCGATCCCGGCGCTGAAGTCTCTGGCCGACTACGGCTGGGCCGTGGGGCTCGGGACGTCGATGGTGCTGTATCTGGCGCTGATGGCGCTGCGGGGGAGGGAGAAGGGGGCGACGGCGGTCGCGTGAACGTGGAGAGCGGGGCGAGTGAAAACGCTTGCCCCGCTTTTCCGTCGTCCCCCTCGCGAACCGCTCAGCCGGCCTTGTTCCCCCGCAACGCCCCCATCGCCTCCTTCGCCGCCTTGATCGCCCCCGTGTTGATCGTGCTCGTGTCCGGCGCCTTCTTCGTCTCGAAGTCGCTGCCGTTGTACGTGACGACGACGAGCGCGTTGGCCACGCGGGCGAACACCAGGCCCTCGCGCGTCTGTTGCTTGTCCTCGGTCGTGAGGTTCACCACCGAGTACGCCTCGTCCCCGAGTCCGGGCACCGCTCCGCCGCCGCTCTTCTCGCCGGTGCGCGCCTTGTACGACTTCACCGCGGCGTCCTCGGTGTCCATGATCTCGAAGGACACGTCCAGCCAGCGGTAGTCGAACCCCTTGAGCGCGTTCCAGGAGCAGGTCCGGCGGATCTTCGTGTCCGTGGACGGGATCTCCTTGCCCGCCGTCTTCGCACCCGGCACCAGCGAGGTGACCGTCTTCTCGGAGACACTGCCGCACGGCGCGGGCGCGGCGGCGTACACCTTCGTCGCGGCCGGCGAGGCGGCGGGATCGTCCGTCTCCGACTGGGTCCGCTGCGTCGTGCCGTTGCCCGCCGCCGCCGAGTCCTCGGGGGAGGCGGGGGACGACGACATGGCCCAGCCCGCGCAGGCGAGGACGACCACCGGGGACAGACGTGCCGCGAGGGCGAGCGGCAGAGGAAGAGAACGCACAGGCGCACTTCTTTTGTGGGGGAGGGCACGGAGACCAGTCCGCACCGCGGACGACGGGACGCCAGTGTCACACGACTCCTGGTGGTGCGGAAGCGCGAACTCGCTGAGTGCCTGAGTCGTGACCGCGGCTCCGCGCTGACGAGGTGAACGTCCCTAAATGTGCCGCGAGGGACGCGGTGAAGAGTGCGGAGTGGGCGCGATCCGCTCCACCGCGAGGTCTGTCGCCGGTGTCGTCGAGCACGAGGACGCGAGATTCGCGGGGGTGTGGCTGTTCGTGACGACCGGCGGGTGGCGCGCGTGCGCCTGTCGCACGAGGGGCATTCTGATGGTCGTACCAACGACCCGTAGGGGCCGCTCGGGAGCACCGCGCGGCGCACGTGAGACAGCGAGGGCGAGATGCAGTTCACCACCCGGCCCACCCTCCAGGGCACCTTCGGCATGGTGTCCTCGACGCACTGGCTCGCCTCGCAGTCGGCGATGGCCGTCCTGGAGAGCGGCGGCAACGCGTACGACGCGGCGGTGGCGGGCGCGTTCGTCCTGCACGTCGTCGAACCGCACCTGAACGGCCCCGCCGGCGAGGTGCTGATCCTCCTGGCGCCCGCGGGCGGCGAGGTGAGCGTCCTGTGCGGTCAGGGCGTCGCCCCGCAGGGCGCCACGATCGCGCACCACAGAGCGCTCGGCCTGGACCTCGTCCCCGGCACCGGACCCCTCGCGGCGGCTGTCCCCGGCGCGTTCGACGCCTGGCTGCTCCTCCTGCGCGACCACGGCACCAAGACCCTCGCCGACGTCCTGCGGTACGCGATCGGATACGCCGAACACGGACACGCGCCCGTGGAGAACGTCGGCACGACCGTCGCCGCCGTCCAGCGCCTCTTCGAGACCGAGTGGACGTCCTCGGCGGCGGTCTACCTCCCGGACGGCCGCCCGCCCCGCCCCGGCGAACTCCTGCGCAACCCCGCCCTCGCGGCCACCTGGCGCCGCCTCCTGGACGAGGTTTCCGGGGAGGCCGACAGGGAAGCGCAGATCGACGCCGCGCGGGACGTGTGGCGCACCGGGTTCATCGCCGAGGCCCTCCTGCGGCAGTCCGCGCGCCCCACCCTCGACAGCAGCGGCGAGCACCACACCGGCACCCTCACCGCCGCCGACCTCGCCGGCTGGTCCGCGTCCTACGAGACGCCCGCGACGTACGACTGGCACGGCTGGACCGTCTGCAAGGCGGGCCCCTGGAGCCAGGGCCCCGCCTTCCTCCAGCAACTCGCCCTGCTGCCCCCGCAGCTCCCGCCGTACGGCAGCGCCGACTACGTCCACCTGCTGATCGAGGGCTGCAAGCTCGCCATGGCCGACCGGGAGGCGTGGTACGGCGACGCCGCTGACGTACCCCTCGCCGAACTCCTGTCGGACGCCTACAACGCCGGGCGGCGGCAGCTGATCGGGGACAAGGCGTCGTGGGAACTGCGCCCCGGTGCCCCGGGCGGACGGGAACCCCGGATCGCCGCGCACGCGCGCGTGGACGTCGATTCCGGCGCCGTGGGGGTCGGCGAGCCCACGGTCGCCACCGACGGGACCACCCGGGGCGACACCTGCCACCTGGACGTCGTCGACCGCTGGGGCAACATGGTCGCGGCCACGCCCAGCGGAGGCTGGCTCCAGTCCAACCCGGTCGTCCCCGAACTCGGCTTCCCCCTCGGCACACGGCTCCAGATGACCCGGCTGGAAGAGGGGCTGGCGGATTCCCTGACGCCGGGACGGCGGCCCAGGACGACCCTCTCGCCGTCGATCGCGCTGCGCGACGGCGAACCGGTGCTCGCGTTCGGCACGCCCGGGGGAGACCAGCAGGACCAGTGGCAGGTGCACTTCTTCCTCGCCGTCGCCCTGCGCGCGCACGCGCGTGGCGGACTCGACCTCCAAGGGGCGATCGACGAGCCGAACTGGCACAACGACTCCTTCCCCAGCTCGTTCTACCCGCGCGGCACACGGCCGGGCAGCGTCACCGTGGAGTCCCGGACGCCCGCCGAGGTCGTCCGGGAACTGCGGCGGCGCGGGCACGACGTGACCGTCGGAGGGCCCTGGTCGGAGGGGCGGCTGTGCGCCGTCGCGCGCGATCCGCGCACCGGTGTCCTGTCGGCCGCCGCGAACCCGCGCGGGATGCAGGGGTACGCCGTCGGGCGCTGACCACCGGGAACCGGGTTTTCATCCCGATTACATCCGCTGTGCAGCGGCCGGGAGGGGATTGTCAGTGGGGCGTGCTCTCATGGACACATGATCGAAGACATGGAAACCATCGAGGAGTTTCTCGCCCGGCGCGCGGCCGACGTGGAGGAGGCGGTCCGTACGGCCGCCGCGACCGAGATCATGCCCCGCTTCCGGCAGCTCGGGGCGGGCGAGGTCGAGCAGAAGGCGGGCCCGCACGACCTGGTGACCGACGCCGACCGGCTGGCCGAGAAGTACCTCACCGAAGTCCTCGGCAAGCTCCTGCCGGGCTCGGTCGTGGTCGGCGAGGAAGCGGTCCACGCGGACCCCTCGGTGTACGACGCGATACGCGGCGACGCCCCCGTCTGGATCGTCGACCCGGTCGACGGCACCCGCCAGTTCGTGCGCGGCGAGGACGGCTTCTGCACGCTGGTCGCGCTCGCCCGGGGCGGCGTCGTCCTCGCGTCCTGGACGTACGCGCCCGCGCTGGACCAGCTCGCCACCGCCGTCCGCGGCGGCGGTGCCCATCTCGACGGCGAGCGCCTGCACGCGGGCAGCCCCGCGCCCGGTGCGGACCTGCGCGTCGCCTGCTCCCACCCCGACTACACCGACGACGGCCAGAAGGCCGTCCTGCGTCGCCTCTGGACCGACGGCGTCGCCCCGCGCGCGTGCGGCGCCGCCGGCCTGGAGTACCTCGCCATCGCCCGCGGCGAGTCCGACGCCACCGCTTTTTCCTGGGAGGCCGCCTGGGACCACGCGGCGGGCATCCTCCTCGTCTCGGAGGCCGGCGGCACACATCTCACCGTCACCGGGGAGCCGTTCCGCATCACCGGGGGCAACGCGCTGCCGTTCACGACCGCGCGGGATGCGGAGACGGCCCGGAGGGTGTCGGGGCTGCTGGCGGGCGGGGGAGCGGTGGGGTAGCGGGGCGGGGTGTTCTCGGGCGGCGGAGCCCCGTCGGGCACCGCCGGTACCCCGCCCCCGACCCGTTGTCGTACCCCCGGCATATCCTGACCCCAGGTGGCCGAGCGGCTGACGAAGGGGTCTGAAGTGGCGGTGGTGTTCGATGCGGTGGTGGTGGGGGCGGGGCCCAACGGCCTGACCGCTGCGGTTGAGTTGGCGCGCAGGGGGTTCTCGGTCGCGCTGTTCGAGGCGAAGGAGACCGTCGGCGGAGGCGCGCGGACCGAGGAGCTGACGCTGCCGGGCTTCCTGCACGACCCGTGTTCGGCGGCGCACCCCCTCGGGATCAACTCACCCGCCTTCCGCGCGCTGCCACTCGATCGGTACGGCCTGGAGTGGCTGCACTCCGACCTCCCGATGGCGCACCCCTTCCCGGACGGCACGGCGGCCGTCCTCGCCCGCTCCGTCGCCGAGACGGCCGCCTCCTTCGGCCCGCGCGACGCGGGCGCGTACCGGCGCCTCGTCGAGCCGTTCCTGCCCCACTGGGACACCCTGGTGCGGGACTTCATGTCCCTGCCGCTGACCGCGCTGCCCCGCGACCCGGTCACCCTGGCCCGCTTCGGCCTGACTGGCCTCCCCCCGTCGACGTGGCTGACCCGCCGCTTCAAGGACGAGCGCGCGAAGACGGTCTTCGCCGGTCTCGTCGCCCACGTCATGGCCCCGCTCTCCGGCGTCGCCACCGGCGCCGTCGGCCTGATCTTCGCGCTCGCCGCCCACGCGCGCGGCTGGCCGGTGGCCCGCGGCGGCTCCCAGGCGATCTCCGACGCCCTGGCCGGCTACCTCAAGGACCTCGGCGGCGAGATCCACACGGACTACGAGGTCAAGCGCCTCGACGACCTCCCCCCGGCCCGCGCCTACGTCTTCGACACCTCGCCGACGGCCCTCGCGCGCATCGCCGGCTTCGGCGGCCACTACGACAACTACCGTTACGGCGCCGGCGTGTTCAAGGTCGACTACGCGCTCGACGGCCCCGTCCCGTGGACGGCGGAGGAACCCCGCTGCGCGACGACCGTCCAGATCGGCAAGGACAGCGCGGAGATCGGCGCCGCCCTCAGGGCCGCCTCCCGGGAGAACCGCGCCCCCGACCGCCCGTTCATGATCACCGTCCAGCCGAGCATCGTCGACCCCACCCGCGCCCCCGAGGGCAAGCAGGTCTTCTGGGCCTACGGCCACGTCCCGAGCGGCTGGACCGGCGACCTCACGGACCCGATCGAACGCCAACTGGAGCGCTTCGCCCCGGGGTTCCGCGACCGCGTCCTCGCCCGCGCCACGTTCGGCCCGCCCCAACTCGCCGTCCGCAACGCCAACTACGTCGGCGGCGACATCGGCACCGGCGCCTTCTCCGGCCTCCAGGTCATGCTGCGCCCGAAGCTGTCCCTGTCGCCGTACACCACCCCGCACCCGGCGATCTTCATCTGCTCCTCGGCCACCCCGCCGGGCCCCGGGGTGCACGGCATGTCGGGGCACAACGCCGCGAAGGCCGTCTGGCGAAGACTCCGCGCCACCCGGTGAAAGGAACGCGGATGTCGGCTTCACCACTGCATTGGCCATGACAGGAGACTTTTGAAACTGAAAACAGTATGAGTAGGGTTCGGTCATGGATGATCGGAAAGCCTTATTCCGCTCCAACTCGCCTGCTGAGCGGCGCACTTCAGACCTCGTGCGACTCGTCAGGGCGCCCGCCGCGCTGAGCGTCCCGGGCGACGTGCTCGCCGGAGCGGCGGCGGCCGAAACCCCCTGGCATCCGCGCGTCCTCGGCGTCACCGCCTCCTCCGTCTGCATGTACTGGGCGGGCATGGCGCTCAACGACTACGCCGACGCGACGATCGACGCCGTGGAGCGCCCCGACCGGCCCGTCCCCTCGGGCCGTGTGCCCCGCCGCACCGCCCTCGCCGTCGCGACCGGCCTGACCGCCGCGAGCCTCGCACTCGCCGCCGTGACCGGAGGCCGCCGGGGGCTGGTGGGAGCGCTTCCCCTCGCGGGCCTCGTCTGGGCCTACGACCTCGGCCTCAAGTCCACCCCGGCCGGCCCCGCCGTGATGGCCGGCGCCCGCGCGGCGGACGTCCTCACCGGCGCCCTCGCGGTCGCCCCA
>NZ_JBTYMC010000217.1:0-11651 GCF_054880855.1 Streptomyces sp. S6
GAACGCACCCAGCGGCAAGTGCGGCTCGATCAACTCCCACTCGGCGTCAGTCAGATCACCACGAGTCACGCGACCGGTCTACCGCAGTCGGCACCCTCCTGGAGCGGGAATAACCGATCCCGTGATCTCAACCCAGAACACGCCCTAGGTCCGTCGGGCGTCTGCCGGAGGGCAGGGCTGAGGCCGGAGGCGCATGGCCTTGCCTGCCGCCTGCTGGGCGGTGCACGCGGACGGTGTGCGTTGCCCCCAGCCTCGACCTTTGCTTCGGCTTCTCGGTCCTCCGCCTCCGCCCCGCTGCTCGACTGCTCACCCAGGCCTGTCCGTGGGTGTGGCCTCGCCGACCCACCGTCCGGCTCCGCCGCACCCGCTCGCCCGCTGCGGAGCCCCGACCGCTCGCGTCTCTGCGCATCCTCCTCGCGCCGCCCCCTCTGTCACCCGCCCACCCTCCATACCGGCCTCGCCCGTTCGAGCGCCCCGCCCGCTCCCGCTCACCTGGACGCCCGCCAACCCCCCACCCCCTACGCCCGCCCGAGTGACCCTCACCCCCGCCCACCCCAAGATCACCCGTCTGCGCGGGCTCGCCCCGTTTCGGGGGGCCCGCTTCTGACCAGGGGGTTGAGGGGAGAAGCGCAGGTGGGGCGGGTGTTGACAGTGGGCGGCGGGGGGCAGGTAGGTTCGGCGAGTCCACTGCCGGACGCCCCGCCGGGGAACCTCCGCGGCCGCGGCGGCGCCGCTGGGTGAGGGACGGTGCACCGCCCCGGGCGCACCGCACCAGCAGCCAGGCCCAGCGCCCGCACAGCGGCGACGGAACGTTCCGCCGAACGGGGAGGTGCGACCCGGGTGGGGCCCGGTGTTCAGTAGACAACGGCTTTCGGTCGACCCGCAGCCAGCGGGCCCCTGGTCGGCCCGAAGGGCGCCGGGCCTCCACCCGCAGAGTTAATCTCGCGCACCCCGCTCGTACACCCCGCCGTCGGGGAGCGGGGCGGGCGAACGTGCAGTCTTACCCCACTCTTGGGGATTCGACACCACTGTAGGCACGATCCGGCATGTCGCCGCAGACGGCGGCCACTATGGTGGTCCCCTGCGTACGACTTGAAGGGGTAGCGGTGAACGACGGCGACGGGACCCTCGCGGCACAGGACCGCGGACGGCGGTTCGGCCCCCTGGGCGATGCCTTGGTGATCATTCCGACCTACAACGAGGCGGAGAACATCAAGCGCATCGTCGGCCGGGTGCGCGAGGCGGTCCCGGAGGCCCACATCCTCGTGGCGGACGACAACAGCCCCGACGGCACCGGCAAGCTGGCCGACGAGCTGGTGGCCGGCGACGACCACGTCCATGTCATGCACCGCAAGGGCAAGGAGGGCCTCGGTGCCGCCTACCTCGCGGGCTTCCGCTGGGGCATGGACAACGGCTACGGCGTCCTCGTCGAGATGGACGCCGACGGCTCCCACCAGCCCGAGGAACTGCCCCGCCTGCTGACCGCCCTGAAGAGCGCCGACCTGGTCCTCGGCTCCCGCTGGGTCCCCGGCGGAAGGGTCGTCAACTGGCCCAAGAGCCGCGAGTTCATCTCCCGCGGCGGCAGCTTCTACTCCCGTCTCGCGCTGGACCTCTCGCTGCGCGACATCACCGGCGGCTACCGCGCCTTCCGCCGCGAGACCCTCGAAGGACTCGGCCTCGACCAGGTCGCCTCGCAGGGCTACTGCTTCCAGGTCGACCTGGCCCGCCGCGCGGTGAAGGCCGGTTTCCATGTCGTCGAGGTGCCCATCACGTTCGTCGAGCGGGAGCTCGGGGACTCCAAGATGAGCCGGGACATCATGGTCGAGGCGCTGTGGCGGGTCACCGCGTGGGGCGCCTCGGAACGGGTCGGCAAGATCACCGGCAAGCGGTCCAAGCCGGCGCCCGCGCGCCGGGTGGAGGAGCAGCAGCCGTAGTCGTGGCGGTCGTCGGGGGTGCTCAAGGGCTCCGAAGGGTACAGCTCGGGCCGGATCATGCCCTTATGCCGCTCTGAGCCGCTTCCAGGCACACTGGGAGCATGACTGGCGCATCGACCCCCACGTCCTCCGTCCGGCCCCCGCGCTCCCGTGTGCGGACGTTCCTGCCGCTCGGGATCGCGGCCTGGCTGGTGCTGGAGATCTGGCTGCTGACCGTGGTCGCGAAGGCGGCGAGCGGTTTCGTCGTCTTCCTCCTGCTGGTCGCGGGGATCGTCCTCGGCTCCGTGGTCATCAAGCGCGCGGGCCGTCGTGCCTTTCGCGCGCTGAACGAGGCGGTGCAGCGCGGCGGCTCCCCGGCGGCGAGCGGCGGCAACGGCTTCATGATGCTCGGCGGCCTCTTCCTGATGATCCCGGGCCTGCTCTCGGACGCCGTGGGCCTCCTCCTGCTGATCCCCCCGGTCCAGAAGGCCCTCTCCGCCTACGCGGAGCGCACGGTCGAGCGCAAGCTCCGCGCGGCCGGCCCCGGCACCTTCGGCGACGCCTTCCAGCAGGCCCGTATCCACCGCCCGGACGGCAAGGTCGTCCAGGGAGAGGTCATCAGGGAGGACGACGGCCCGCGGGACCAGCGCCCTCCGCTGACGTACTGACCCTCTCCGGGACCGAGCCCTTCCAGCGCCCAGCCCTGGAAGGGCTCAGCCTTTCCGGCGAAGGATCCGGGCAGCCGAAAGACCGCGGGCGCCGTACGTGATCTCCACGTACGGCGCCCGCGGTCATTCATCTAACGCACGCTGAAGTCCGGCGAAAGCCCCGAAGGGCTACGCGGACTTACGGCTGTCCCGGGGATGCACCGCAAGGTTCATCGCCCCGGACCGCAGTACAGCCAGGCGCTCCTCAAGAACCTCTTCGAGTTCCTCGCGGGTGCGCCGCTCCATCAGCATGTCCCAATGCGTACGCGCGGGCTTGGCCTTCTTCTCCTCAGGGCCGTCGCCGTCCACGAGGAGTGCCTGCGCTCCGCAGACCTTGCACTCCCACTCCGGCGGGATCTCCGCCTCGACCGAGAAGGGCATCTCGAAGCGATGCCCCTTCTCGCATGCGTACTCCACGGCCTGGCGCGGGGCCAGGTCGATGCCGCGGTCCGTCTCGTAGCTGGTCACCACGAGGCGCGTGCCGCGAAGAGCTCGCTCACTCATGAATCGTGCCTCCCGGGCTTGTCGCCCACAGGACAGGTGTCGCTGTCGTCGTCATCCGGTCAACGTCCGGTCGGCGGTAAAGATTCCCGTCACGAGTCCCGTTCCAGGTCGTGCGTCGCCGTCGTAGCCGCAGCCTTGTCAACCAGTGCAGTACCCACAGGCGCCCGCTTTGTCACATCTGATCGGAGATATAACCCAGCGTTTCGGCATCTTTGACGCGCAGTAACGGTACGCCTGGCAGGCCAAACGCGTACACTACCGCCCTTTCGCCTTGAGCGCTAAATCTTCTCGGGTACGGGATTCCCCGCGTCGCCGATCGCCTCCCGCACCGGAACCCTCGCGAGCAGCACGAACCCGATGACGAAGAAGGCCACGAGGGACACGATCGCGTCCCGGTAACTACCGGTCAGTTGGTAGGTGATGCCGAAGAGCAGCGGGCCCAGCCAGCTCATGCCCCGGTCGCTCATCTCGTACGCGGAGAAGTACTCGGCCTCCTTCCCGGGCGGCACCAGATGCGAGAAGAGGGACCGGGAGAGGGCCTGACTGCCGCCGAGAACCATCCCGATGGCCGCGGCCAGCAGGAAGAAGCCGACGGGTTTCCCGGCGGGCAGGAAGTAGCCCGCGCCCAGGGTGACCGTCCACGCGGCCAGCGAGCCCAGGATCGTCCGTTTGGCGCCGTACGTCCGGGCGAGCCGGCCCATGCCCAGGGCGCCCGCCACCGCGAGGACCTGCACCAGGAGGACGGCCGTGATGAGCGTGGACTGGCTCAGGCCCAGCTCCTCGGAGCCGTAGACGGACGCCTGGGAGATCACCGTCTGGATGCCGTCGTTGTAGATCAGGTAGGCCAGCAGGAACGCGAGGGTCAGCCGGTGGCGGCGCATGTCGCGGATCGTCGCCACGAACTGCCGCAGCCCCGGGGAGGCCCCCTGGGCGCGCGGGGCCGACGGCCGGTCGCGCAGCCGCAGCAGCGGAATCAGCGTGAACCCGCCCCACCACAGCCCCGCCGACGCCAGACAGATCCGCACGGCCGTCGACTCGGACACCCCGAACGAGTCGTGCGCCAGATACAGCACCAGATCGACGACCAGGACGATCGATCCGGCCGCGTACCCGAACGCCCACCCGCGCGAGGAGACCGCGTCGCGCTCCTCGGGGCCCGCGATCTGCGGCAGGAAGGCGTTGTACAGCATCATCGACACGGCCTGCGAGGCGTTCGCGACGATCAGCAGCACCCCGCCCAGCAGATAGCGGTCGCCGTCCAGCAGGAACATCCCCAGGGTCGCCGCGGCGCCCGTGTAGGCGGTGACCGCCAGGAGCGGCTTCTTGCGGCCCGACCGGTCGGCCGCGGCCCCCACGAGGGGCATCAGGACGACGGCCACGATCACCGACAGGGACACCGAGTACGCGAAGAACGACCCCGCGCGGACGGGAACCCCCAGCGGGTGCACGTACCCGTCGGCGTCGGCCGCGTGCTCGGCGACCGACGTCAGATAGGGGCCGAGGAACACGGTGAGGACGCTCGTCGAGTAGACCGAGCACGCCCAGTCGTAGAAGTACCAGCCGCGCTGTTCGCGCCGGCGGTCCGTGGCGTTCGCCGCCAGGGTGCCGGTGTTGCCCACCCGTGCCTCGCTTCCCCGTGGGACCGTCGCGCGAGACCCTCAGGACCAGACGCCCCGCTCCTGCATGACCTCGCGCAGCGTGTCGATGTGATCGGTCATGATGCCATCCACGCCGAGATCCAGAAGCCGGTGCATCCGTGCGGGCTCGTTCACCGTCCACACGTGCACCTGGAGCCCGCGCGCGTGGGCCGCGCGCACGAAGAGCCGGTCCACCACAGGGATCCCCGACTGGGCCTCCGGGACCTGCGCGGCGACCGCCGAGCGGCGCACCGCCGCGGGCACCCCCCACGACCGCAGCCGCAGGTTCAGCACCCCCCGGGTGCCGTACGACGTCGCCAGGCGCGGACCGGCGAGGCGCTGGGCGCGCACCAGGCGCGCTTCCGAGAAGGAACCCACGCAGACGCGGTCCCAGGAGTTCGTGCGGGCGATCAGGTTGAGCAGCGGGTGCATCGACGGCTCGGCCTTCATGTCGACGTTCCAGCGCACCTCGGGGAACGTCTCCAGCAGCTCCTCGAAGAGCGGCACCGGCTCCGTGCCGCCCACGCGCGCCTGTGCGACGTCCGCCCACGGCAGATCGGCGATCCGTCCGGCGCCGTCGGTGACCCGGTCCAGCGTCGCGTCGTGGAAGGCGGCGAGCTTGCCGTCGCGCGTGGCGTGTACGTCCGTCTCGATGTACCGGTAGCCGAGCTCCACCGCGCGCCGGAACTGCGCCACGGTGTTCTCCAGGCCGTCCGCCGCACCGCCGCGGTGGGCGAACGGGATGGGGCCCGGGTGGTCGAGGTACGGGTGGCGCATCGGCGTGGTCACCGCCGCAGTATGGACTCCTCCGGTGTCCCGGCGGCAACGACCGCGCTGCCGCGCGGTGCCTCCCCGACGGCGAACACCTTCAGGAACACCTGCGCCAGCGGCCCGATCGCCAGCGCGTACAGCACCGTCCCGACCCCGAGCGTCCCGCCCAGCGCGAACCCGGTCGCCACCACGGCCACCTCGACCGCCGTCCGCATCAGCCGGAGGGAGCGGCCGGTGCGCCGGTGCAGCCCGGTCATCAGCCCGTCCCGGGGGCCGGGGCCGAAGGCCGCCGCGATGTACAGGCCGGTGGCCACCCCGTTCAGGACGATCGCCGCGAGCATCACGGGGATCCGGACGGCGAGGCCGTGCGGGGCGGGGACCAGGGCGAGGGTGGCGTCCATGGCGAGACCGATGAGGAAGACGTTGGAGACCGTGCCGAGCCCCGGGCGCTGGCGCAGCGGGATCCACAGCAGCAGGACCAGCGCGCCCACGCCGATGGCGACCTCGCCGATCGTCAGCCCGGTCAGTTCGGCGAGCCCCTGGTGCAGCACACCCCAGGGCTCCAGACCGAGCCCCGCCCGCACCAGGAGGGCCGAGCTGACGCCGTACAGCACGAGCCCGCCGTAGAGCTGGACGAGTCGGCGTCCGAGGCGGTGGCGGCTGGACAAGGTAGACCCCCTGATGGTGGAAGAAGTGGACTGGTGCGTGTCACTCTGTGGGGGAGAAGGACGGTGCTTCCATGGCCAATTCGGGGAAGGTGGACTGATCTGTATGGCGCAGTGGACTTCGGCGGTGGGGCCGGCGCAGCTCGCGCGGCTGCTGACGTCCCAGCAGGAGCGGCCCGCCGGGCCGGGTACCAGGCGCCCGCCCGCCTACCGGGCGCTCGCCGACGGCGTACGGCTGCTGGTCCTGGAGGGCCGCGTCCCGGTGGCCGCCCGCCTGCCCGCCGAACGTGAACTGGCCCTCGCGCTGTCCGTGAGCCGGACGACCGTCGCGGCGGCCTACGAGGCGCTGCGCGCGGAGGGGTTCCTGGAGTCGCGGCGCGGGGCCGGCAGCTGGACCGTCGTCCCCGCCGGGAACCCGCTGCCCGCGCGCGGGCTCGAACCGCTGCCCCCCGAGTCCCTCGGCTCGATGATCGACCTGGGCTGCGCGGCGCTCCCCGCGCCCGAACCGTGGCTCACCCGGGCCGTCCAGGGCGCCCTGGAGGAACTGCCGCCGTACGCGCACACCCACGGCGACTACCCGGCCGGACTGCCCACGCTGCGGGCGATGATCGCCGAGCGGTACACCGCGCGCGGGATCCCCACGATGCCCGAGCAGATCATGGTGACGACCGGTGCGATGGGCGCCATCGACGCGATCTGCCACCTTTTCGGCGGGCGCGGCGAGCGGATCGCCGTCGAGTCGCCGTCCTACGCCAACATCCTCCAGCTCATGCGGGAGGCGGGCGCGCGCCTGGTGCCCGTCGCGATGGCCGAGGGTCTCGCCGGGTGGGACATGGACCGCTGGCGGCAGGTCCTGCGGGAGGCCGCGCCCCGCATCGCCTACGTCGTCGCCGACTTCCACAACCCGACCGGCGCGCTCGCCGACGACGACCAGCGCCGCCGCCTCGTGGAGGCGGCCCGGTCCGCCGGGACGGTGCTGGTGGCGGACGAGACGATGGCCGAGCTGTGGCTCGACGAGGACGTCTCGATGCCGCGCCCGGTGTGCGGGTTCGACCCCGCCGGGTCGACCGTGATCACCGTCGGGTCGGCCAGCAAGGCGTTCTGGGCGGGGATGCGCATCGGCTGGGTGCGGGCCGCCCCGGACGTCATCCGCAGCCTCGTCGCCGCGCGCGCGTACGCCGATCTGGGGACGCCCGTCCTGGAGCAGCTCGCCGTGAACTGGCTGTTCTCGACCGGGGGCTGGGAGCAGGCCGTGGAACTGCGGCGCGAGCAGGCCCGGGGGAACCGGGACGCGCTGGTCGCCGCGGTGCGCGAGCGGCTGCCGGAGTGGGAGTTCTCGGTGCCCCGGGGCGGGCTCACGCTCTGGGTGCGCGCCGGGGGGCTGTCCGGGTCGCGGCTCGCCGAGGCGGGGGAGCGGGTCGGGGTGCGGGTGCCGTCCGGGCCGAGGTTCGGGGTGGACGGGGCCTTCGAGGGGTACGTGCGGCTGCCGTTCACCGTGGGGGGCGCGGTGGCCGAGGAGGCGGCGTCCCGGCTCGCGGCGGCGGCGCGGCTGGTGGAGAGCGGGGTGTCGGGGGGCGGGGAGACGCCTCGGACGTTCGTGGCGTGAGCGGCATGTGTAAGGGGCGCCCTCCACTGAGGACGCCCCTTACCGCTATGGCCTCTTCGGGTCAGGCCTTCTCCATGGACACCGGCTTGTCCACGGAGACCGTCCGCACCGACATCGTGTCCTCGTCCGCCGGTGCGCTGCGCGGCGGCAGGAGGTCGAGGACCGCCTGCCGGTCGGCGTCGCTGGTGGCGTCGTCGTACGGGTCCGGGGTCGCCGGGACCTGGAGGCGGTGGACGGGGCCGGTGCCGAGGCGGGCGTAGCCGCGGCCCGGGGGCATGTGGTCGACGGGGGTGGTGTGCGGGGGAGTGCCGAGGACGGCCGCCAGCTGGTGGGGGGAGGCCGGGCCGAGCACCACACGCGCGCGGGTGTGCTGGCGTACGGCGTCGCCGAGGGCGTCCAGTGCGTCGAACTGTTCCGTGACGACGACCGTCACCTGGGCGGCGCGGCCGTGTCTCAGGGGCGTCTGGAGGTGGCTCTGGGGGTCTTTCTGGCCGTCGGAGGCCGCCAGGTGGGTGAAGGCGGTCGGGCGGTCCAGGAGGATCCACAGGGGGCGCCTGGTGTCCTCGGGCGGGGGGTGGCCCGCCTGCCGGGCGCGGTTCGCGGCGATCAGCCGCCGCTGCGTCTCCTGAGCCGCCCACTCCAGGGCCGTCAGCGCGCCCGCGAGTCCGACCTCGACGCCGAGGACGCCGTCCCGGCCGGTCAGGCAGGCGTACTCGCCGGTGGCGCCGCCGTCGACGACGAGGACGTCGCCGTGCTGGAGGGCCTGGAGGGCGATCGAGCGCAGGAGGGTGGAGGTCCCGGTGCCGGGCTGGCCGACGGCCAGCAGGTGCGGCTCGGTGGAGCGGATGCCGGTGCGCCAGACGACCGGCGGGACGTCGCGCGGCTCCTCGCCGTGGGTGAGGGGGAGCGTGCGCTGGGTGTGGGTGGGGTCGGTGAAGCCGAGGACCGTCTCGCCGGGGGCGGTGACGAAACGCTGGGCGGCGATGTCGGCGGGGAGCGGGGCGAGGACGTCGACGGTGAGTTCGTTGCCCTCCTCGTCCCAGGTGAAGAGGTACTCGCGGCCCCGGCCGGCCTTGGCGGCGAGCAGTTGCTCCACGCGCGCGCGTGCCTCCGGTTCACCGTCCGGGAAGTACGCCGGGTAGCGGACGCGCAGCCGGGCGACGCGGCCGGCGTCGTCGAAGTCGTACGCGGGGAACGCCTTCTCCCAGTCGCCGCCGTGGGCGTACAGGGGGGAGGGGTCCTCGGTGGTCGAGAAGTACGGGACGAGGGCCTCGTACAGGGAGGCGAGACGGGTCGTCTGGGCCTCGTCGGGGCCTTCCGGGGCCGGTGGGGTGCGGTCCCGGCCCTGCCAGGCCGCCGCCGCCATCAGCGCGACGACGGCGAGCAGGGGCCCGTACGGCACGAGTGCCACCACCAGGACCACCGAGGCCACCAGGAACAGCAGCGGCCCGCGCTTGTCCTTGGGGGTCTCGGCCCATCTGCGCCGCCCGGCCGAGGCCAGCCGGCGCAGCCCGCGGGAGATCGTGATCAGCGGGTGGAGGACGTCGGTGGCGCTGTCGGCCGCCGTCCGGGCCAGCTCCCGGCTCCGGGCGAGCTGCGCGCTGCCTGGCTTCAGAATGCGGGGGAGAGGGCGCCGTGCCACTCGTGTCTCCTGGAGGTGCGTGCGGGACGTGGGGTCAGAACTTGATGCCGCCGAGCAGGCTCGCCAGGCTCTCGCCGCCGGCCTTGATGCTCGGGGCGATGGCCGTGCTGGCCATGTAGAACCCGAAGAGAGCGGCCACCAGCGCGTGGGACGCCTTCAGCCCGTCCTTCTTGAAGAAGAGGAAGACGATGATGCCGAGCAGGACCACGCCTGACATGGACAGGATCATTTGAGTTCTCCTGGCTAGAGGGGACAGTCACCATGAGTACTTCCAGCCTCACAGGATGTATCTATGCGATAAAAGGTGCGAAAGGGTGAATTTCGCCAGATTTCCCCCGTTCGGTGGAACTCCGCTTGCGTTGTCGGCAGGGGAGGATCTCCGTGAACGGGGCTGTTCGTGATCTTTGCCGCAGGGGGTGCCACCCATGTGCGTGACGAGCCAGTACCCTGTCGATTCACCCGTACGGCACAGCGCCGGCGTCCGAGAGGCGGTCCGAACCGATGGCTGAAGCCCCCGACCCCGAGGTCGTGGAGCTGGCGACCAAGATCTTCGATCTGGCCCGGCAGGGGCGGACCGAGGCGCTCGTCGCGTACGTGGACGCGGGCGTTCCGGCCGACCTCACCAACGACCGCGGCGACTCCCTCGTGATGCTCGCCGCGTACCACGGCCACGCCGACGCCGTCCGGGCGCTCCTCGGCCGGGGAGCGCCGGCGGGTGACGTCAACGACCGGGGCCAGACCCCGCTCGCCGGGGCCGCCTTCAAGGGGGAGGCGGAGGTCGCCCGGATCCTCCTGGCGGCCGGCGCCGACCCCGCCGAGGGCACCCCCTCGGCCGTCGACACCGCGCGGATGTTCGGCCGGACAGAGCTCCTGGAGCTGTTCGGCGCCGGGTGAACAGCGGCCCTCCGGGGCGGTGTTCACCAGGTGATAAACAGATTTTCAACAGGTAAATCGACCACAACGGGGGAGGCGGTACCAAGCCGCCGGATATTTCGGTCGCGGCAGGCAGAACGGCCGGGTCATCATGACGACGTGATTCACGGACATGATGGCTGGGCAGGTGTTGCCGCACCGCGTGGGCCGTGATGCGGCCCACATGGGCCACCGACGAGAGGCAGAGGAAGATGGTCTACAGCAAGCAAGAGACGGCGGGCGCCCCGACGTGTTGTCACGCGGCCAGGTAGTGCAGATCCCCGGTTGCGTCGACGCTTGATGTGAGGCTGTTTCCCATGTTCGATCCGGTCATAGCGCCCAGCGGAACCCTGCTCGGCCTCCTCCAGAGGGGCCGCGGCGACGGCACGCTGCACGCGCTCACCGCACCGCGAGCCGAAGCGCTCGCGGCCCTGAACCACTGTGTGCTGCGCGATCCCCGCCACGACTGGCAGGTGGAGAACCGCTCCCTGTACTACGCCCGTCTCTACCTCGACCTCAACGGCGAGCTGGACGACATCGAGGCGCATCTCTTCGACGCCGAGGACGCCTTCGACACCGAGGAGTCCCGCACGGGCCTCGCCCTCGCCGTCCTCGGCCACCTCGCCTCCTACGGCCGGCGCGACGCCCTGTGGCTGCTGCGCCGCTACGCCACCTCGGGCACCAACTGGGCCTGGGCCCTCGACGAACTCGCCCTGCGCGACGACGACGCGAGCCTGCGCGCCCTCGCCGCCCCCGTGCTCGCCCGGTTCGCCACCGACGCCGAGGGCGAGGCCGAACTCGCCGCGACCGTCCGCGACGCCTTCGAGCCCCGGCCCTGGCGGCTGTGGGCCGAGGACCCCCGCGAGTACATCTCGGCGCGCGTGCGGGCCGCCCAGGAGGCCGGCTGTTTCGACCGCTGGCAGCGCCAGCTGAGTCCGACCGGACCACGCCCCGGCTGGAGCGTCGCCGCCGTCCTCGAATGGGCCCAGCAGGGCGTCGAGCGGGGCGCGGCCCTCCATGTGCCCGCCGCCCGCTGCCTCGCCGCCGTCGCGGGCCCCGAGGACCGCCCCGAGATCGTCCGGGCCGCCCAGGACGGCACCGAGGGCGCCCGGTGCACCGCCCTGCGCTATCTCGCCGACAGCCACGACCCCGACGTCCTCGACCTCGTCGACCAGGCCGTCGCCACCGGCACGACCCCCGTCGTCGAGGCCGCCGTCGACGCCTTCGAGCGGATGCGCAGCGTTTTCGAGTGGTCGTACCAAGCTCTGTCCGACCCGGCTGCCCGGCTTTTCCG
>NZ_JBTYMC010000218.1:0-11648 GCF_054880855.1 Streptomyces sp. S6
TCCAGGGCGTCCACGACGAGTTCGGCGCGGTGGTGATCGGCCATGGCATAGCCGACGACCTCGCGGGTGGCCAGGTCCAGCCAGCAGGCGAGGTAGAGCCAGCCCTCGGCCCGCTCCAGCAACCCCACCGGCAGCCGCTCCAGAACGTCCGCCACGCGCGCGTGCCCCTCGAACACCCGCCCCGAGCCCAGGACATCGGTCCACCGCCCCGGCGGCAGGGGCAGCAGCGTTTCCCGCCAGCCGCCCGTCTCCGCGAGCCCCAGGGGCAGCCGGGTCGCCACCGCGACGACCGCGCCGGAGCGCGCGTACGCCAGACAGTGGGCTGCGGCCTCGCCGCGCGCGGGGAGCGGGGTGTACGTCGCCGACGTGCCGAACACCTCGGGTCGGCGGCGGCGCAGCCGGAGGGCGGCGGTCGTGAGGGCGGCTTTCTCGTCCGGGGAAGGGGCGGTCGGCGGGAAGTGGGCGGGGCGGCGGTTGTCGGGGTCGACCAGGGCCCGGTACTCGGTCTCGGTGCCCTGGTAGACGTCCGGGACGCCCGGCATCGTGAGGTGGAGCAGGGCCGTGCCGAGGACGTTCGCCCGGATGTGCGGGGCGAGGGCCTCCCGCGCGGCGAGGACCTGTTCCGCCCTCGCCGAGGCCACCTCGACGAACGCCTCCACGGCCGCCTCGTACGCCGCGTCCCGCTCCGTCCAGCTCGTGTGCAGCTTGGCCTCACGGACGTGCTTCAGCAGGGGCTCCCGCAGGCGCGCGGGGTCGGCCTCCCCGAGTCCGAACACCGTCTGCCACAGCGCCCACGCGAACGGCCCGTCCGGGAACCGGGGCAGCCCGGCGACGAGTTCGGCCCACCGCGCGGGGCACTCGGTCAGCACGGCGAGCGCGGCGCGGACGTCGGCGCTGCGCTTCGTGTCGTGCGTCGAGACGGCCGTCCCCGTCGCCGGCCAGTCGCGCTGCACGCGTGCGCAGTACGCGTGGAACTCCTGCGGGGAGACGGTGGGGGCGCCCGGGTCGCCGCCCACCTCCGTCGCCGACAGCAGCGGGACGTACCGGTAGAACGCCGTGTCCTCCACGGACTTGGCACGCAGCGCGGAGGACGTCTGGGCGAACCGGGCACGCAGTTCGGCGCCGTGGGGACGGGGGCGGACGAGCAGGTCCCGGACGACGTCGACGGCGCCGGCCTCCTCCGGCACGGTGAACGCCTCGCGCGCCTGCCGGGCGGCCTCCTCGGTGAGGACGGACGCCGGGTCCGTCGAGGCGTAGGGGCGGTAGACGTCCATGCGGACCAGGAGTTCGGTGAGGGCGGTGCGCAGGGCCCAGGGGGCGCGGTCGCGGGCGGCGGGGTCGGGGGAGGCGGCGCAGGCGCGGACGGCCGTGCGTGTCAGGCGGTCGAGTTCGGCGGCGAGTTCGTGCGTCAGGGTCGGGTACGCGGCCCGCCTGACGGTCGCCGCCCAGTCGCCCCCCTGATCGCCCTGTACGCCCGTCTGACGCCGGTACACGGCCAGGAGGCTCTCGTACCCCGCCGGGTCCGTGAGAACGCCGTCCACGTGCCGTAGCGCGTCGTAGCCGGTCGTCCCCGCCACCGGCCAGGAGCGGGGGAGAGGTTCGCCGGCCGCCAGGATCTTCTCGACGACCGTCCACCGGCCGCCCGTCGCGCGGTGCAGCCGGTCCAGGTAGGCGTCCGGGTCGGCGAGGCCGTCGGGGTGGTCGACGCGCAGGCCGTCCAGGACACCGTCGTCCAGGAGGCGCAGGAGCGTGCCGTGGGTGGCGTCGAAGACCTCCGGGTCCTCCACGCGGACCCCGATCAGCTCCGAGACGCTGAAGAACCGCCGGTAGTTCAGCTCCGTGCGCGCCAGCCGCCACCAGGTGAGCCGGTACCACTGCGCGTCCAGCAGGTCCGGCAGCGGCAGGCGGGCGGTGCCGTCGCGCAGCGGCAGGACGTGGCCGTGGTACCGCAGCGTGCCGTCCTCCACGGCCAACTGCTCCAGGACGTCGCCCACCGGACCCCCGAGCACCGGCACGAGCATCCGTCCGCCGCCCGCCTCCCAGTCCACGTCGAACCACCGCGCGTACGGCGACCCCGGGCCCTCCCGCAGCACCTCCCACAGCGCACGGTTGTGCCTCGGCGCCATCGCCATGTGGTTCGGCACGACATCCGCGACCAGCCCGAGCCCCCGCGCCCGCGCGGCGCCCGCCAGTTCCCGCAGCCCCTCTTCCCCGCCCAACTCGCCCCGCACGCACGCGTGGTCCACCACGTCGTACCCGTGCACCGACCCCGGCACCGCCTCCAGCACCGGCGACAGATGCAGATGCGACACCCCCAGGGACGCCAGGTGGGGCACCGCCCGCGCGGCGTCCGCGAACGTGAACGCGGGCTGGAGCTGGAGTCGGTAGGTGGCGGTGGGGACGGGGTGTCGAGGGGTCATGTGGAGGGTGGTACCCGGGGGAGGGGGGTTGTGTACCGGGGGCCCGCGGGTCGGCGAGACCCGGAGGGCCCCGGGAACCCCCGCGCTACGCCGGACGTTGCAACACCACCACGCTCCGGTCGAGCAGGTGGAGGCGGTCGCCGGCGGTCACCTTGGGGCCGGTGCCGGGTGGGGGCGGGGTGGGGTGGGCGGTGTCGATGACCAGGTGCCAGAGGGGGCCGTGGTCGACCGGGACGGTGAAGTCGAGGGGAGCGGGGGAGGGGTTGAACATGAGGAGGAAGGAGTCGTCGGTGATGCGTTCGCCGCGGGAGCCCGGTTCGGAGATGGCGTGGCCGTTCAGGAAGACCGTGAGGGCCGAGGCGGTTGCCGAGGTCCAGTCGCGGTCGGTCATCTCCAGGCCCTCCGGGGTGAACCAGGCGATGTCGGAGAGGTCGTCGTGAGTGCCCTCCACGGGCCGCCCGTGGAAGAAGCGGCGCCGCCGGAAGACGGGGTGCTCCCGGCGCAGCCACACCAGCGCGCGCGTGAAGGCGAACAGCTCGCCGGCGTCCTCCGGGTCCGGCCAGTGCACCCAGGACAGCTCGCCGTCCTGGCAGTAGGCGTTGTTGTTGCCCCCCTGGGTGCGCCCGAACTCGTCGCCGTGACTGAGCATCGGCACCCCCTGGGACAGCATCAGGGTCGCGACGAAATTGCGGGTCTGGCGGGCGCGCAGGCGCAGCACCTCGGGGTCGTCGGTGTCGCCCTCGACCCCGCAGTTCCAGGACCGGTTGTGGCTCTCGCCGTCCCGGTTGCCCTCCCCGTTCGCCTCGTTGTGCTTCTCGTCGTACGACACCAGGTCCCGCAGCGTGAACCCGTCGTGGCAGGTCACGAAGTTGACGGAGGCCAGCGGGCGGCGCCCGTCGTCCTGGTAGAGGTCGGAGGAGCCGGTCAGCCGGGACGCGAACTCCGCGAGCGTGCGCGGCTCACCCCGCCACAGGTCGCGCACGGTGTCGCGGTACTTGCCGTTCCACTCGGTCCACAGCGGCGGGAAGTTCCCCACCTGGTAGCCGCCCTCGCCGACGTCCCACGGCTCGGCGATCAGCTTCACCTGCGAGACCACCGGGTCCTGCTGCACGAGGTCGAAGAACGACGACAGCCGGTCCACCTCGTGGAACTGCCGCGCGAGGGTCGCCGCGAGGTCGAAGCGGAACCCGTCGACATGCATCTCGGTCACCCAGTACCGCAGCGAATCCATGATCATCTGCAACACGTGCGGGGACCGCATCAGCAGCGAGTTCCCGGTGCCCGTGGTGTCCGTGTAGTACCGCCGGTCGTCCGCCAGCCGGTAGTAACTCCCGTTGTCGAGGCCCCGGAACGACAGCGTCGGCCCCAGGTGGTTGCCCTCGGCGGTGTGGTTGTAGACGACGTCCAGGATCACCTCGATGCCCGCCTCGTGCAGCGCGCGCACCGCCGACTTGAACTCCAGGACCTGCTGCCCCCGGTCGCCCCAGGAGGCGTACGCGTTGTGCGGGGCGAAGAAACCGACCGTGTTGTAGCCCCAGTAGTTGCGCATCCCGAGGTCGGAGAGCCGGTGGTCGTTCACGAACTGATGCACCGGCATCAGCTCCAGCGCCGTCACCCCGAGCTTCGTCAGATGCCCGATCACCGCCGGGTGCGCGAGCCCCGCGTACGTGCCGCGCAGCTCCGGCGGCAGCTCCGGGTGGAGCATCGTCAGGCCCTTCACATGGGCCTCGTAGATCACCGTGTGGTGGTAGTCGACGCGCGGCGGCCGGTCGTCGCCCCAGTCGAAGTACGGGTTCACCACGACGGACGACATGGTGTGCGGCGCGGAGTCCAGGTCGTTGCGCCCCTCCGGGTCGTCGAAGGGGTAGCCGTACACCTCCTCGCCCCAGCGCACCTCTCCGGCGACCGCGCGCGCGTACGGGTCGAGGAGCAGCTTCGCGGAGTTGCAGCGCAGCCCGCGCGCGGGCTCGTACGGGCCGTGCACGCGGAAGCCGTAGCGCTGACCGGGCATCACCCCGGGCAGGTACGCGTGCCGGACGAACGCGTCGGTCTCGCGCAGTTCCACCGCCGTCTCGGAGCCGTCGTCGTGCAGCAGACACAGCTCCACTCGGTCCGCGGCCTCCGTGAAGAGCGCGAAGTTCGTGCCGGCGCCGTCGTACGTGGCACCCAGGGGATACGCCTGTCCAGGCCAGACCTGCATGGGACGACTCTTCCAGGTGTGGGACGTGTGGTTTGTACGACCGTAGGGCGAACCGGGGTCCGTCCAGTTGTCCAACTCGCTCCGACCGCATGCGAAAGGGGTCACGTTCATGACTCCCTTCACTTCCTCCCCCTCCGAGGTGTGATGGATTCAAGGCGGTCGGCAACGACCCTGTCCATCCGGCTGCACCTTCGACCGCTCCCGGAGTACCCTTCCTTGATCGTTGGGACGGGGAAGCTCGGGGGAGCGGAAGGCGGTGCTTGGGTGGGCTCGGGAGGGCTGGAGCTGCCCCCTGGTGACGAGGGTCACGAGGGAGGCTCCGCAGACGCCCCGCCCGGCGCGGTGTCGCTGGCCAGACCCATGGACGCGGGGGCCATCGGACCGGAGCTGGACTGGGACGCCGACGCCTGGGGCGAGGTGCGCACCCGCGCCCAGCGCGCGGGCCGGGCCTACATCTGGCTGAACCTCGTCGAACAACGGCTGCGGGCCGTCGTCTCGGCGGTCCTGCGGCCGGTGTACGAACCCGTCCACGGCGACGAGTGGGTCGTCGCCGCCGCCGGGCCCGCCGGGCAGGAGTGGGTGCAGCGCGCGGTGGCCGTCCGGGAGGTCAGCCGCCGCAAGGGCTATCTCCTCGACCCGGCTGACGACAACGTCATCTCGTTCCTGACGCTCCCGCAGCTGCGCGAGCTGATGGTCCAGCACTGGCCCTGTTTCGAGCCGTACTTCGACGAACGGCGCGACGTCGAACTCGCCCTGGACGAGCTGGAGGTCACCCGCAACGTCGTCTCCCGCAACCGGGCGCTGTCCGGGAACGTCCTCAGCCAGGCGGAGCGGGCCTCCGCGCGGCTCCTGGAGATGCTCGGCGCCAGCGGCGACGTGCCGTCCGCGCGCCGGCTGCCCGTGGACGCCGTGGAGGACCTCGTCGGCGACCGGTACGGGGACGTCGTCGCCGTCCACTCCGACCGGGTGCGGCTCATGCGGCAGTTCCCCGCCGAGGACCTCTTCGGGGGTGCCCGGCGGATCGACGCGATCGGCATCGGGCTCAACCTGCTCGTGCAGAACTTCTCCGGGCGCCGGCTCGTGCGGCTCGCCGAGGGCGGCGGGCGGGTGCGGCTGCTGTTCATCAACCCCGCCTCCAGCGCCGTCAAACGGCGGGAGCGGGAACTCGGCATCAAGCGCGGCGAGTTGAGCCGGGCCGTCGAGATGAACATCCTGCACATGCGCCGGGTCCGCGCCCGGCTGCGCGACCCCGGCGCCTTCCAGATCCAGGTGTACGACGAGACGCCCCGCTTCACCGCCTACCTCGTCGACGGCGACGGCGCCGACGGCATCGCGGTCGTCCAGTCGTATCTGCGGGGCATGCGCGGGATGGAGGCGCCGGTGCTGGTGCTGCGCGGCGGGAACCGGGTCGTGAAGGCGGGCGCGGCGGAGGAGGGCGGGCTGTTCCCGGCGTACCGGGAGGAGTTCGAGCTGGCCTGGGCGGATTCGCGGCCTGTGTCCTGAAAATGTCCGGTTGGTGCGGGGGATGTGGAAGGCGGACCTCCGATTGTCAGTGGCTCGTGGGAGGGTGGAGACCACTGGGGGAAAGCACCACCGAGAAGGGGGGCCTGCATGGCCTGGCACCAGGAGTTGATGATCGGGTTCGACCTGGAGACGACCGGGACGGATCCGCGGGAGGCGCGTATCGTCACCGCCGCCGTGATCGAGGTCGAGCGCGGAGAAGTGCGCGGGAGCCGGGAGTGGCTCGCCGACCCGGGCGTCGAGATCCCGGCGGACGCGGTCGCCGTCCACGGCATCAGCAACGAACGGGCGAGCAAGGAGGGCCGGCCGGCCGACGAGGTCGCTGGAGCCGTCGCCGACGCGCTGGTGAGCGCCTGGCAGGAAGGGGTCCCGGTCGTCGCCTACAACGCCACGTTCGACCTCACACTTCTGTCCGCCGAGCTCCACCGGCACGGACTGCCGTCCCTGCGCGAGCGGTTGGGCGGCGCCGAGCCCGCGCCCGTCGTCGACCCGTACACCATCGACCGGCACGTGGACCGCTACCGCCGCGGCAAGCGCAACCTCGAAGCCGTCTGCGCGGAGTACGGCATCCGGCTCGACTCGGCGCACGACGCGTCCGCCGACGCCCTCGCCGCGGCCCGCCTCGCCCACGCGATAGCCGGCCGCCACCCCAAGGTCGCCGCCCTCGGAACGGCCGAGCTGCACCGGCAGCAGATCGAGTGGTACGCGGAGTGGGCCGCCGATTTCCAGGCGTTTCTGCGGAGGAAGGGGGAGGCGGACGCTGTGGTGGACGGGGTGTGGCCGGTGCGGGAGGTGGTGACGCAGGAGGTGTGAGGGGCGGCGGGCGCGGGGGGTGCTCTTCCGAGGGGCGTGGGCGGGAGCGGGTCGCCGAGTGGCGTGTGGGGGGAAGAGGGCGCCGGTGGGAGAGGGGCGTTTCGGCGCGGGGCGCGGCCGGGTGGGGGTGTGTCGGGGAGCGAGGGTGGGGCGGGAGGGCTGCGGGGGGAGGCGAGCAGACGTCGGGGTCGACGCCCGCCGTCTCCATCGGGCGGGAGGGGGAGCGTGGGGAGGTGAGGGCGAGAGAGCCGGTGTGTGAGGTGCGGGCGGGGAGGGGCCGGTGTTCCGGAGTGGGAACGGCGGCGTTCTAGAACGGGTACCAGCGGACTGAGTCGTCGCCGTCGCGCAGTGAGGCCACCCGGCGGGTGAACTCGGTGAGGGCCTTGGGGTTGGTGGGGGCGTGCTGGGCGACCCACGCGCAGCTCGCGGTCTCCCGGGCGCCGCGCAGCACGGCACAGCCGGACCAGGTGCGGACGTCCCAGCCGTAGGCGTCGGTGAAGGCGTCGTACGCGGGGGTGGGGAGGGCGTAGCGGTCGTGGGAGAGGGCGAGGACGACGAGGTCGTGCTCGCGGAGGTCGGTGGAGAAGGTCTCCAGGTCGATGAGGACGGGACCGTCGGGGGTGATGTGGACGTTGCGGGGAAGGGCGTCACCGTGGATCGGGCCGGGCGTCAGGTGCGGGGTGAGGGCCGCCGACGCCGCCGCGAAACCGTCACGCCGTTCACGGAGGTAGGCCGCGTCCGCCGGGTCGATCGCGTCGCCCGCGAGCCGCAGCCAGCGCTCCACGCCGGACAGCAGATCGCGCGCGGGCAGCGTGAACGGCGGTGCGGGCAGGGCGTGCACGTGCCGCAGCAGCTCCGCCAGGTCACGCGGCTCGGCGGGCCGAACGGCGTCGGGGAGCCGGTGCCACACGGTCACCGGATGCCCGTCCACCAACGCCGCCTCCGCACCGGCCGCCCGCACCGCCGGCACCCCCTCCTTCGCCAGCCACTGCGCGACCTCGACCTCCCGCCGCGCCCGGTCGAGCAGTTCGGCGTCCCGGCCCACCTTGACGACCAGGTCACCGACCGCGAACACGGCGTTCTCGCCGAGCGCGAGGAGCGGCGCGTCCACCCCGCCCGCCCACTCCGTCAGGGCCAGCACCTCACGCGCGCGTGCCTCGTCCATCGACCTGCCTCCACCTCTCGCCGCGCGGCGGCCTGCCGCATCCTGCGTGTTCTCTTTGCGGGGCCGCTACAGGGCGCCCCGGCTTCGGGAACCCCCGGCTTCGGGAACCCCCGGCGTTGGGGACCTCCGGCTTAGGGACCCCGCGCACCCGCTCCCCGACCGCCACCGCGTCGGCGGGATCCGGCCACCCGCCGGGCCAGTGTCGCATTCCCACTGGTGAGGCCCCGCGCGCGGTGTCTTGACGGCGCCGGACGGCTTCACGAGCATGGCGGGGCCCGGCGGAAGGGGTCGCGTGTGAGGGCACGGCAGGGTGTGCTGGACCGGGGCGCGTGGTTTCTGGTGCTGCCCGCGCTGATCCCGATCCTGGTCCTGAGCGTCGGACCTCTGCTGTACGGAATCTCGCTGGCGTTCACCGACGCCCAGTCGGGCCGGACGCAGGCCACGCGGTGGATCGGAGGGCTCAACTTCCGGGATCTGCTGGACGACACGTTGTTCTGGGAGTCGTTCCGGATCGGCCTCGTGTGGGCCGTCGGCGTGACGGTCCCCCAGTTCCTCCTCGCGCTCGGCCTCGCCTCGCTGCTGAACCAGGGCCTGCGCTTCGGCCGGCTCGCCCGCACGCTGGCGATCGTGCCGTGGGCGATGCCCGAGGTCGTCGTCGGGATCATGTGGCGGCTCGTCTACCACCCGGACGCCGGCATCCTCAACGAGACGCTGCGCGACCTCGGCCTCGGGAACGGCAGGGACTGGCTCGGGGGGCTCGGGACGGCGTTGCCCGCGGTGATCGTCGTCGGGGTGTGGGCGGGGCTGCCGACGACGACGGTGGCGCTGCTCGCCGGCCTCCAGAACACCCCGCGCGAACTGCACGAGGCGGCGGAGGTGGACGGCGCGGGCGCCTGGCGCCGCTTCCGCACCGTCACCTGGCCCGCACTGCGGCCGGTCGCCCTCGCGATCACCGCGTTAAATTTTATTTGGAACTTCAACTCCTTCGCCTTGGTCTACGTCCTGACCAGCGGCGGACCCGGCGGACGCACCCGGCTGCCGATGCTGTTCGCCTACGAAGAGGCCTTCCGCTACGGCCAGTTCGGGTACGCGGCGGCGATGGGGTGCGTGATGGTGGCGGTGGTCGCGGTGTGCCTCTCGGTGTTCCTGGCGGGCCGGCTGGGGCGGGGTGACGAGGTATGAGACGGACTCAAAAACACACGCGGGCCGCGCAGTACGCCGCACTGCTCGGCTATCTCGTGTTCCTCGCCTTCCCGTTGCTGTGGCTGCTGTCCACCGCGTTCAAACCACCCCGGGAACTGGGCAGTTCACATCCGACGTGGATCCCCAGGGACCCGACCCTCGGCAACTTCCGGCAGGCGTTCGACGAACAGCCCCTCCTGCGCGCCGGGTTGAACTCCCTGCTGGTCGCGGCGGCAGCCGCACTGCTTGCCGTGCTCGTCGCCACCCCGATGGCGTACGTCCTCGCGCGGCGCCGGACGCGGCTCGCGCGGGCGGTGAGCGGATGGGTGGTGGTCAGCCAGGCGTTCCCGTTCGTGCTGCTGATCATCCCGCTGTTCCTGCTGCTGAAGCACCTGCGGCTGATCGACTCGCTCGCGGGGCTCGTGATCGTGTACGTGGTGTGGGCGTTGCCGTTCGCGCTGTGGATGCTCACCGGGTATGTCCGGGCCGTGCCGGCCGAGTTGGAGGAGGCGGCAGCCGTCGACGGGGCCGGGCGGCTGCGGACGCTCGTGTCGGTGACCGCGCCCCTGCTGGCGCCGGGGCTCGCGGCGACGGCGATGTTCGCGTTCGTCACCGCGTGGAACGAGTTCTTCTTCGCACTGGTGCTGTTGAAGACTCCGGAGCACCAGACGCTGCCGGTGATCCTCACGCACTTCATCGGCGCGGAGGGCGTCGCCGACCTAGGCCCGCTCGCCGCCGCCTCCTTCCTCGCGACCCTGCCGTCCCTGGTGGTGTTCGCGTTCGTCCAACGCCGGATCACCGGTGGGCTGTTGACGGGGGCGGTGAAGAGCTGATGCCGGTCCTTGTCGTGCTCCTGCTGGTGTTCCTGGCCGCCTGCTCGGCGGACACCTCCGACGACGACGGCGCCGGCCGGATCACCCTGCGCTTTCAGTCCCTCGCCTGGCAGGACGAGTCCGTCGCCGCCACCAGGGAACTCGTGAAGGAGTGGAACGCCACCCACCCCGACGTGAACGTCAAGTACGTCCAGGGGAGTTGGGAAAGCGTCCACGACCAGCTCCTCACGTCCTTCGAGGGAGGCGACGCCCCCGACATCATCCACGACGCCTCCGACGACCTCGCCGACTTCGCGTACGGCGGCTACCTCGCCGACCTGACCGGCCTCCTCCCCGCCCACCTCAAGTCCGACATCCCGTCCCGGAGTTGGGAGACGACCACCTTCGGCAAGGGCATCTACGGCATCCCCTTCCTCCAGGAACCCCGCGTCCTGATCGCCAACGCGAAGTGGCTGCGCGAGTCGGGCGTCCGCGTCCCGACTCCCCAGCACCCCTGGACCTGGGAAGAGTTCAGAAGCGTCACCCGACAACTCAGCGGCGACGGAAAGTCCGGCGTCGCCTGGCCCTTGCGCGAACCTGTCTCCGCCACCCTCAACCTGTCCCTCTCGGCAGGCGGCCGGCTCTTTCACCGGGGCGACGACGGCAGGGTCACCGTCCGCATGGGCGCCGCCGACACCGTCGTCCCGCAGACCATCCACGACCAGATCGGTGTCGATCACAGCGCAGCCGACTCCACGCTGGGCAGCGGGGGTTCGGACACGCTGCCCGGGTTGTTCGCGGGGAAGTACGCGATGGTCCCCCTCGGCTTCTCCTTCCGCCAGCAGATCTCCCAGCAGGCGCCGAAGGGTTTCGAGTGGCAGGTGCTGCCCGCGCCGGCCGGGGCCGCCGGGCTCGCTCAGGGTGTCAGCCCGCAGACGCTCTCCGTCGCCGAGGACAGCCCGCACAAGAAGGAGGCGGTCGCCTTCCTCGGCTTCCTCCTGCGCCCGCCGAACATGGTCCGCCTCGCCCTCGGCGACTGGATGCTCCCCACCGGGACGACGGCCCTGAAGGACCCCGCCCTGCACACGCCCGAGCACGGCTGGGCCACCGGCACCGCCCTCGCCCCCCACCTCGTCCCGGCGCCCGCGCAGTCGGTGCGCGGCTACCCGGAGTGGAAGGACAAGGTCGCCACCCCCGCCCTCCAGGAGTACTACAGCGGCGCCATCGGCCTCGACGGACTCCGCCGGCGCTTCGAGAAGGACGGGAACCTGGTGCTGGCGCGGTACCAGCGCTGAGCGCTCCGCCGGGCGTGCGGCGACGAGCCACAGATCAGACACGGTCCCGAGCCCCTTCGGGGCGCTGTCCGACGCCAGTGAACTTCACCGGGACCGCTGAAATCCCGTTGCCCGCGCGCGACGGCCCCTCTAGACGAGTCTTTCCAAATACGGTCAGTGGTCATAGGCGGTCAGTGAGCGGCTGACCGCCTGGCCGGTCTGGAAGTTGTGCCAGATCGCGGCGGCCAGGGCCAGCATGCG